>CAXSIG010000005.1:7458-14087 GCA_964237255.1 uncultured Bryobacteraceae bacterium | reverse complement strand
ACGTCGTTCCCCGCGCAGAACGCATCGCCGTTGCCGGCGAGCAGCACCGCGACGGGGCCGGGAGTGCCGGACTGCGTTGCGGATCACGTTCTCAAAGGCACGCCGAAGTAGTTCGCGATCGCCGGCCACTTTTGCGGCATCGGCATGTACCACTACGCTGCAATGTTTTGCATCCGCTTCCACGCGAACATCGGTTTCGATTTCCCGGAGCAGATCTTCCAGATCCACAGGCTTAACGACTTGAGACACCGGATCGCCCTCCGCCCGAGTCATCTCGATAAGCGAACCAACCAGGCTGGTAAGACGAGCAATCTCTTTCTTCAGGCGTTCCGCCGCAGCGTTCCTGTCTTCGGCCGTACGTGTCAGTTCCGCCGCGAAGCTAAGCCGCGCGAGGGGCGAGCGAAGCTCATGAGAAATATCGCGAAGCAGCCGTCTTTCGGCGGTGAGCAGAGTTTCGATCCTCCCGGCCATCCGGTCGAAAGCGCGAGCCATCTCCCCGATCTCGTCCTTGCGTTTCAAGTCGGCGCGGGCGCTGAGCTCGCCTTTTCCGAATCGATCCATAACTCGCGCAAGCGATCGCAGTGGTGATCCCAAATTCGCCGCCAGGACCCAACAAAGCACAGCGACCACGCCCAGCAGCAACGCGAAGAACGAGAAGAAACTCCAGGGTGTCAAAGGCGGATCGGAAACCGCCAAATACCAGTAGCCACTCGATTCGGACTGCAGGGCGAATGCGAGATGGCTGTTGCCTCGCGGGCGCGCGTTGCCTCTCTCTTTTCCTTCACGCACCAGGGCCGAATGATCCGCGCCAGTAATCAGATCTTTGCCAGTCGCGTCGGAGAGAAAATGCTCCCCGGGGAAGTGGCCGTCCAAACTGTGAAGGAAGCGCCCGAGAGCCGGCGGCCCCCCAGTCCGGAACGCTTCCACCGCCTCATCGGTCTGGAAGCGGATATCGCGATGAAAGAAATCATGCGGCCCGCGCGAAGAGAAGGAATTTGAGATGACGAAGTAGCCCGCAAAAGCCACGGCCAGGGTTCCGAATACCCAAATAATCAGCTTGGCGTAAATCGATTTCATGCTCCGCCTTCCAGCATGTAGCCTACGCCGCGAATGGTTGTGATGGGTGGTCCATCGCCCCGGTCCAGCTTCTTGCGCAAGTGACTGATATGTACATCGAGCGAGCGTTCAAAGGGCGATGACTCGCGCTGATAAAGCGCCGTTGCGATCACGTCGCGGGTCACAACGCGACCCGCCGAACGCGCCAGAACCTGAAGGATGTCGAATTCTATGCCGGTCAGTTCCAGGAGCTTCCCATCGCTCCACGCGCGCCGCGTCTGCGGGTTTACGCTGATCGCGCCCGCTTCAATCACAACACGCTCGGAAGCGATGGCAGTATGACCTGTGCGGCGTAGCACCGCGCGAATGCGGGCCAGCAACTCCTGCGGATCGAACGGCTTCGGCAGGTAGTCGTCCGCTCCGCTTTCCAGGCCATGGATCCGATCTTCGTTCTCAGTTCGCGCCGTCAGCATGATCACGGGCACAGGGCTGCGCTGGCGAAGACTCTGAAGCAGTTCGAAACCGTCGAGAAACGGAAGCATTACGTCGAGCAGAACGATGTCGAAATCTCCTTCCAGTGCGCGGGCTAAACCCTTGCGCCCATCATGTGCAGCTTGCAGGTCGAATCCGTTCTCGCGAAAGAAGTCAGCCATCAGTTCGCATAAGCCGACATCGTCCTCAACCAACAACACGCGTTTTCGATTCGATTCGTCCTGTGCCATTTCCACCCGGCAATTGAACTTTACACCGGCTTAATACGTACTTGGAAGGACGCGCGCGGACTTTAACAAATCTTAAGAGTTACCGTTGTGCGCTACATCGTTTACTGAATACAGAGCTATGAGAATTTGCCGCACCATCCTACTACTTGCCGTTCTGCTGTCCGGAGCCCTGCTGGCTCAACAAGCGACCGTTGTCGTGCGCGGAACCATCACGGACTCTTCGGGATCCCTGGTACCCAACGCGAACGTGGCACTTACCGGCAATGGGACCGCGCTTCAAGATAGAACCTCCAGCTTGGGCAAATACGCCGTGAACTCCGTACCTCCTGGAACCTATTCCGTTCGCGTCACCGCCAAAGGATTCGCACCTCTGGAGAAGGCCGGCGTCCAGGTGGACGGCCTGGTGAATCTCGATTTTCAGCTGTCGGTGGAAAATACCGCGCAGACTCTGACCGTTCAAGACACAGCAAGCTCCGTGAGCACAGACCCGACCTCGAACGGCACGGCGCTCGTTTTAGGACAAAAAGAACTGAATACTCTGTCGGATGATCCCGACGAACTCGCACAGCAGTTGCAGGCGCTAGCCGGGCCGGGGGCGGGTCCCGATGGGGGGCAGATCTATATCGATGGCTTTACCGGCGGGAACCTGCCGGCCAAGGCGTCGATACGTGAAATCCGCATCAATTCCAATCCCTATTCGACGGAGTATGATCGCCCAGGGTTTGGACGTATTGAGATCTTCACTAAGCCAGGCACCGACAAATTTCACGGTCAGGCGTTCTTTCAGTTCAACGATCAGTATCTGAACTCGCGAAATCCGTTGTTGACCAGCAGTACACGCGCGCCCTATCGCAACCTGATCGACACGTTCAATCTCTCCGGTCCAATTATCAAGAACAAGGCCTCCTTCGGTTTCGATTTCGAGCGACGGGACATTAAGGAAAACGCTTTTGTGCTGGCAACGACACTTGACGCCAACCTGAATCCGTTACAGGTCAACCAGGCAATTGTCACGCCGCAGACGCGCACGAACATCAGTCCTCGTCTGGACTATGCCCTGAACGCAAGCAACACTTTGGTGATGCGTTATCAGCACACCTCTCTGAAATTCGATCAGAGCGGCGTCGGCAGCTTCAATCTGCCTTCTACCGCTTATAACAGTTCGGAAGGTGAGAACACGCTCCAGGTAACGGAGACCGCGATTCTGAATCCTACGACGATCAACGAAACGCGCTTCCAGTACCTGCGCACCACGGTGAGCGATCTGGTAAGCAGTACAGCTCCTACCATCAATGTCCTGGATGCCTTCACCAGCGGCGGGGCGGCCATCGGCAACTCCGGCAACACATCGAATCGCCTGGAATTAACCAACACGACGACTAGGACCCTCGGAACCCACACCCTTAAGTTCGGCGCGCGCCTTCGCGAATATCTGGAAGACAGCACGTCGCTCAATAATTTCAACGGCACTTATTCATTCTTCGGCGGAGTCGGGCCGCAGCTGGACGCATCGAACGCAGCAATCGCGGGAACATCGCAGACCTTAACGGCGCTCGAAGTGTATCGCCGAACGCTTCTCGGCATATCGCGAGGATTATCCGCGACGCAGATCCGCGCGCTGGGCGGCGGTGCATCGCAGTTGACGCTTACTTCCGGCACTCCGACAACGGGCATCAATCAGTTCGATCTCGGTGGCTTCATCAATGACGACTGGCGGATCAAGCCGAGTTTGACGCTTAGCTACGGCCTTCGATACGAAACGCAAACCAACATTCACGATTGGTCCGACTTCGCGCCGCGCATCAGTGCCGCATGGGCAGTGAAAGGTCATAACAGTACGGTGCTTCGCGCCGGCTTTGGGATCTTCTACGACCGCATCTCCGACTCTGTAAGCCTGAACGCCAAACGATATAACGGTTCGACACAACAGTCGTACATCGTCCTTAACCCGGATACTTACCCCACAATCCCGAGCGTGAGCACGCTCTCCGGATTCAGCGCTCCACAAAATCTTCAGGTGCTGTATAACGACATCCATGCGCCCCGCAACTATCAGGGCAGTGTTGGCGTGGACCGTCAGATCAATAGCGCGGTACGGGTCAGTATGCAATACCTGGAGAGCCGCGGCGTTCACCTTCTAAATAGCCGCAACATCAACGCGCCCATAGGTGGATATTTCCCGTACACGGATCGCAGTGTCCGGCTGTTAACGGAGTCGGCCGGCTTCAGCCGAACTCACCAGATCTTCATCAGCCCGAACGTTCGATATAAGAAGCTGTTTCTGTTTGGCTTCTATTCGCTCTCCTACGGCAAGGACAACAACGAAGGACAACCCGCGGATCCGTACAACCTTCGCGCCGAGTGGGGACCATCGTCATTCGCCGACGTTCGGCATCGCTTCGTGATGGGAACCAACATCCCCGTTCCTTATGGATTCAGCATCAGCCCATTCGTCATGGCTCAGAGTGGCGCGCCATATAACATCACCACGGGTCGCGATACAAACGGCGACAGCTTCGCAGCCGAACGGCCTTCTTTTGTCAGCAACCTCGCGGCGGCCCAATGTACCGGCGGAACCTACGTTTACGAGGCTGGCTACGGCTGCTTCAATTTAACTCCTGCGAACGGAACTGTCATCGGCCGCAACACCGGTCGTGGTCCGGGACAGTTCAATCTCAACATGCGTGTGTCTAAGACTTGGTCTTTCGGAACGCGCGGTGAATCCGGACTACCGGATCAAGGGGGACCTCCTCCGGGCGGCGGTGGTATGCGTGGCGGCGGTGGGCCCGGTGGTGGTGGTCCAGGGAGTGGTGGCCCTCCAGGAGGCGGTGGTGGTGGGCCCGGTGGTGGCGGGGGCGGCGGCATGTTCGGTGGCGCGGCAAGTGGCAAACGCTTCAATCTGACGTTTACGGCCAATGCGCGAAACCTAATAAATCATCCCAACTATGCCGCACCGTCCGGCAATCTGTCGTCGCCGTTCTTTGGCCAGTATCGAAGCCTGGCTGGATTCGGACCAATGGGCGGATCGAGCACCTTCAATCGGAAAATCGATCTACAACTCCGATTCCAGTTCTAACTCAACTTGGGCAAAAAACGCCCGACGCGTCGCATGTAACGCAGATAAGCGTCACCAAAGCGGTTCACTAAATAACGCTCCTCGATTGGTGTCCGTAGGACGAATAGAGTGAACGCGAGCGCGGTGATTGCAGGTACCAGCCCTACGTCCATCGCCAGACCAAACGCGACGCCCAACGCGAGTACACCCGTGTACATCGGGTTCCTTATGAACCCATCAAGGACCGTAGTCTACGAAGTACGCTTCACGTCGGACCACCACGGTGTCGGTGATATTGCGTCCTAACGTTCGGAACATCCAGATCAACCACGCGGCGGCTGCGGCAAACAACACCACGCCCGCCCAGCGCACCTTGAGCGGAAATGACAAGTACGACCAGTGGAGCCACCTGGGATCCCAGAACGACGCTACAGCCGAGACTATCGCCAGCAGTCCGAGTAGCCGGAGAGCGATAAGGATCGGCCAACCCTCTTTGGTTCTGTCGAGCTTCTCGCCCGTCCGCTGAGATTGAATCCTGTGATACAGGCCGACCACGAACAAAACAAAACTCAGACCGACGATGGCCGCGCGAATGGAAGATTCGGCTCTCAACTCCCCACCAACTTCTTCCTGGTAAATGGTTTCGCAAACGCGGCGGGAGGATTGTGGCCCCGCACCTCCGACGCTTTCCGGTAGGCGTCCTGCGCGTGCGCCGTGTCGCCAAGCTTCTCATACGTCATCCCGATCAGGCACTGGATGAACGCGTCACTCTGATTTGCTTTACCCAAGTCAGCCAATGCAGTTTGGTAATCGCCGCTGTATAGAGCGACATAACCGGTTAGGTAAGGCTGGAAAACTTTCTGCTGGTCATAGAGCTTTGAGTCGCTCCCTTGGAGGCTCGCTAGAACTTCCGCCGCAGCCTTCACGTGCTTCGCCGCTTCCGCCTTGTTCCCTTTCCGCACTGCGACGCGGGCCTGTGCGTTCTCCCATCGATACTCCCAAACCGCTTTGCGACCGGCTGGAATATCTGGTTCTTTCATGCCCAACTCGTAACCCATCTTGTAGAATCTCAGTGCTTCGTCCGGCTGTCCGGCATCGATACACACGCGCGCCGCCTCGTTCGCCATCTCGCCCTCCTGATAAAACGCGTTGGAAGGGGCCTCGCTCTCCTGAGTCTTCCAGTACTCGATCACTTTCAACTCGTTATCCGCTGTGTGCTGGCAATTGCCCTCGAATGCCCAAGACATAGCCATCGCCCGTTGAGCATTGGCTCTCGCGGCAGGCGTTGCGGCGGTATCGATTGCCTTCTGGAATGCCGCACGGGCCTCCTCGCCTTTGCCCTCCAAATCCAACTGCGAACCTTGGCGGATCAGTTCGCTTCCCGGACCTCCTCCGCGTTGTGGCGGCTGGGCAAGAAGAGAACCGGAGAAACAAAAGGCGGCGAAAAGGACTCGTTTTATGGACAAGATTATTTCAGGAAATGGCTTCGCATGTTTAATGCTGTTTGTCAAAAGATCGTTGCAAAAGGAAACGAATGCCTCAAGCGTGTCACTAGGACCGCGAGGAGCAAACACCAATGAAAGTAACAATCGATATTTTTTCCGGTCGTCCCAATCCTACGTGGATCGTGCCGGATGATGAAGCGCAAGAGATCATGAAAGACATTGCGCAGAATCGCGGCGTGATCGGCAGGCCGGAAGATACGCGGGCCGTTTTGGGCTACCGTTCCACCATCCTGGAAATGACCGATGAGACGTCCGCGGCTACGCACGCTTTGCCGGAGAGGTTCGCTAATC
>CAXSIG010000005.1:3092-7448 GCA_964237255.1 uncultured Bryobacteraceae bacterium | reverse complement strand
CGCCATTGCCGTCCAATCGAAGGGTCTGGAAATCGCCCAGCGCTTGGCTGAGCGCATGGATCGGGGAGTTTCGCTTACCGACACGGCAACGTTCACGCCCGAACTGAAAACGTCCGTTCTGGATCAGATAAAGCACGCATTGGAATTTAAGGCCGTGCCCATTCAGGTTCCCACCAAGGTCGCTTCGCCGCCCACCACCTGTGCTCATGAGGAGAACACGTTTTCACCTTCCTTCTGGAATGGCGCGGACCACGTCACGCACAATAATTGCTACAACTACGCAAATAACCGGCGTACCGATACGTTCGCTCAACCCGGACGGGCCACGGGTCACATGTATCATTCGCTCGCTTGTGGCGACGTTTCAGCGGCCTCCAAATCCGACGGATTGCACGACGCCGGTAACTGCTTACCGGCCAGCGAAGTACGGCGGTATCTGGTCGCCCTCGTTGTTGCGCCCGGCATCGACTATCACTGGTACCGCCAGTCGGTTGGCGGAAAGTGGACTCATAAGCCAGGTGGTACGCCCGCTCTCGATCACGATAATTCCGGCCATCCCATAACCGATCCTCGATTCTGTGATCGCGGTATCTATACGCAATTTTGCGGTTTCTTTCTCACCGGCAAGAGCGTTAAGGTGTCCTAATGGAAGCATGAGAGCGGAAGTTCTTGTTTTTATCTTCAGCGGCCGGGAGAATCCGTCGTGGTTTCTCTCGGAAGAAGAGACGAAAAGCATTCTGGACCAAATCCGAACTCTGACGCCGGCCGGAACGGAGAAGACGTTTCAACGGGAAGGCTTGGGATATCGCGGTTTTGACATCCGCTGGCAGGCGAAGGGAACGGGTTCGTATTCCCGGCTCTCGGTTTATATGGGACTGATCTTGACCGATCGGTCCCATTTGTCTTTGGATCCGATGCGCAAATGCGAGCGAGCACTGGCGAACAGCGCAGCGGGTCGTGTTAGTCCGGAGATCGAAAAGCTGATTCAATCCTCTATCGCTGCCTAAAGTTAAACCCATCCACGTTTTGCATACTCTTAACGAGTGCCGGGCCATTGCGAAGCGTCTTGTTAGCAGGAACGAAATATGGACCTGCAAAACAAACGCTTATTCGACTTGGCGGTATCCAGTGCATTCGGCGCGATACGGGCTTCGTTGCCTCCGTGGTTCACGGACGCCGGTACGCTGACTTATTTTCTAGCTATAGGTTCCGCGTGTCTCCTGTCCTTACAGGGGCTGTTCTCAGGGCTGAATGACCGCTTTCGGATGTAACGTAAAAGCAGTGTAAAGCTTGGGAAACGGGAGTCCTTTGTGAACCGTAACCGCGTAATCTGAAAAAGGCAACTGCCTCACTATGTCAATCCTGACGAACACGCGCCGCGGCTTTTTGATGGGGATGGGAACAGCGTTTGCAACAGCGCCGGGTCTGTTTGCCAATCGGCTTCAAGACACTCCCCGACTTACGGAAGGCCCCTATTATCCGGACCACTTACCGCTCGATCGCGATAACGATCTGATCGTTCTGAGCGACAGCCTGACCCCGGCGGTAGGCGAGATTACGCGACTCTCCGGACGTATCGTCGATGCGAGCGGTTCGCCCGTCAAGGATGCACAAATCGAGATCTGGCAAACCGACGCGCATGGCGTATATATCAACAGCCATGCGCCGAACAAAGACAAGCAGGATAAGAATTTTCAGGGCTATGGACAGTTCCTCACCGGATCCACAGGCGGGTATATGTTTCGGACCGTCAAGCCCGTTCCCTATGAAGATCGATGCCCACATATTCACTACCGTGTATCGAAAGGCGGGCGGGAACTCCTCACATCCCAAATTTTCGTAAACGGCCATGCGATGAATCGGACCGACGGTGTGCTGGGCGAATTGCGCGACCCTATTCAGCGCGAATTGGTGCTTGCCGATTTTGTCCCCGCGCCCGGATCGAAAATCGGAGAACTGACCGTAACCTTCGATATCGTAATCGGCGCGACGCCTTCGGACAGGAGAGCATAGATATGCGTTGGGCCGTGCTACTTGCCACCCTTCTAATCTTGCCGTTGATATATGCGCAATCCGCGGACGACTTTGTCGCGCAGATGATGGCGTTCGATCAAAATTACGACGGCCGTTTGCTCCGCGCCGAAATCACCGACGCACGCTTGCTGCGCCTCTTTGACCGCGCCGATGCAAATCACGATGGAACGGTTACCGCGGAGGAACTTCGCTCCTTGTACCAAACCGAAACTGCGGCTCTTCCGTCCAATGATGGTCGCAGAGGTGGTCCGCGAATGGGTCCGCCGCCAATGGGCCAATTTCGTATGGGACAGTTGATTCCCGAGCCTTTTCAACGAGAGCTCGATCTTTCCGCGGAACAGCAGGCCAAGTTATCGTCCCTGCAGAAAGAAGTGGATGCGAAACTCGATTCGATTCTTACTTCCGAACAGCGCGATCGTATGAAGCGTTTGGGCCAACGCGGGCCCGGCCCCGGCTTCGGCGGCCCGTTCGGCGGGCGTCCGGGCCCCCCGCCTTCCAAGGCGCAGTAATATCGTGCGTTCCGCGCTACGGACATTCAAAGGCAATAGCCTTTGGCTGTCCTGGATCTTTGTCGGCGCGCTCGCGCTCCTGTGCGGATTGCTGGCGATCGTGCAAAGCCGATGGATCGACCAGATCGGAAACGCGCAACGCCAGCGTCTGCAGATCAACATGCAGAACGGCCTGAACCGCCTGAGCACCGCTTTCGATTCGCAGGTTACCACTTCGGCCGCCGAGCTAGTGCCCTTATTTTCGGACTTGGATTCCGGCGAAACCACGGAAGTAGTTGCTCGTCAGTATGCAATTTGGAAGGTCTCGCATGAGGCCATGTTCCGGCGCGTCGGCATTGTGAACAACAATGCGAGCCCGAGCGAATTCTCGCTCCTTGACTTGAACACGGGAGCGTTCGCGCCGGCCGCGTGGCCGGACGATTGGAAAGATCGCCAACACCCCTCCGGCAATGTGATCCAAATTCCTCTGTTCGGCACCATGCGTCATAGGAGCGACGATGAGGAGCGCCGAGGTCCGCCTCCCGGCGGACGATTTGGCGACGATGGTCCTGGGCCATTCGGCCCGCCTCCCGAACCGTTCCAAGAGGATTCGCTGATGCTGGAGTTGGATCCGGCGTATCTCTCCGAAAAGATGTTGCCAAATCTAATAGCGCGGTATTTGGAGGAGGCGGATTCATCGCGTTATGACGCGAAAATCGTCTCCGCTTCCGACCCATCCATCACCATCGCCAAGGTAGATGGGGACACAAACTTCTCGGAGCCGGACGGGTCGGCGGCTCTGCTCGATCCCGCTCATCTTCGAATTTCCAATCAACGGGAGCGCCGGGGTCCGGAACCTCGATACATAGGCTCCTCCTCCCAGCCGAGATGGCGGCTTCTGGTTCGTCGACGCAATTCCATGGACAACACAATTTCCGCTCTCCGTTGGCGGAACTTTGCGGTTTCGGGCGGCATTCTGCTCTTGATTCTCACAATGGTCACAGTGCTTGTTCACTACTCCCGGCGGGCCAATCAGTTGGCCCAGATGCAAATGAACTTCGTGGCGGGTGTTTCCCATGACCTTCGAACGCCGCTCACCGTCATCCGCACCGCCGCGTACAACTTGCGAGGGCGGATTGCCACGCGCCCGGAACAGGTGGAGAAGTACGGACAACTAATCCAGACCGAAAGCGAGAAACTGTCTCAGTTGGTGGAACAAGTCTTGCGCTATAACGCGGCGAAAGCCGGCCGCCTTATCAGCGGCACTAAAATCCTTTCGATCGCGCCCTTGGTTGAAAGCAGTTTAGCCTCTAGTCTCTCGGTTCCCGCGGGACAGGGCGCAAAGTTAGAGATGTCTATCCCAGACGGTCTGCCCCCGGTCTCGGGAGATGAGCTTGCCCTCAAGCATGCCCTCCAAAACCTGTTCGACAACGCCGTGAAATACGGGCTCGAAGGTGGAAATTGGATTGGCGTTTCGGTGCGTAGCGCGACCGAAGAGGCAAAAGAATTTGTCGAGATTCGCATTGCGGACCGTGGGCCTGGGATCCCGGTAAAAGAGCAGGGCCGGATTTTCGATGCGTTTGTACGAGGGGAACGCGCGCTGCAAGACCATGTACAAGGTACCGGTCTTGGCCTGAACCTGGTGAAGCGAATTGTGGAAGCGCACGGCGGCGATATCCGCCTGGTAAGCGAACCGGGCAAGGGCACGGAATTTATCTTCCGTTTGCCAGCAGCCACGGCGGAGGAATTCAAAGATGAGTTTGCGAATACTGCTGGTTGAAGACGAACCCGGTTTGGTCTTAACACTGTCGGACCTGCTGGCCGAAGCTGGTTA
>CAXSIG010000005.1:0-3082 GCA_964237255.1 uncultured Bryobacteraceae bacterium | reverse complement strand
GCGCATCGGACGGCGCGACGGGCCTGGACAAAGGGTTGAAGGGGCATTACGATCTGATAATGCTCGACTGGATGCTGCCGCGCATAGCGGGCGTTGAAGTATGCCGCCGGCTGCGCGAATCGGGTGTCGGCGGGTCTATCATGATGCTGACCGCGCGCGCCGAGGTGGCAAACAGGATCGAAGGTCTGCAAACCGGCGCGGACGATTACGTCACCAAACCGTTTCACCCCGATGAACTCTTAGCCCGCGTACAAGCGCTTCTCCGCCGGTCCGGCAAGGAGGAACGGCCGCATGTGAATACATTTGAGTTCGATGGCATCGCGGTCAACTTCGAACGTGGCGAACTAGTCAAGCACGGCAAGCCGGTTCCGTTGGGAGGTAAGGAACTGCAACTCCTCCGCTACTTGATTACCAACCGCGGAGAGACTGTCACGCGCGAAGAGTTGCTGCAGAAAGTCTGGGAATACAACGGGGACGTGGAATCCCGAACGCTGGATGTTCACGTAGCGTGGTTGCGCCAAAAATTGGAGGATTCACCGCAAACGCCCCGGCACATTCATACCGTCCGCGGCAAAGGTTACCGCTTCACTCCTTAGCGTTGTTGTAGAGTGACGGCTTGGCCCGCCTGGCAAGTTACGCGCTCACGTATACACTCCTCCTTTGGGCCTTGGCGTCTGGCGTGCGACTGCTTTTCTATCTCGCCGCGTCGGTGGACGATTTCCGCGATATAGTCCGCGCGGCATTTTTCCATTCGGGCGGAGCCATGTGGATTGTACCCGCCGTAATGTTGATCGCGATGCGGCAGGCAGCCCCGGCAGTTGTCGGCATCGTACTTCTTGCAAATGCGACCCGTTCGCTTGCCACCAGGTTTGCGCCGCAAGCGCTCCGGATTGAGGGGCGCGAGGAGCGCCGCTCATATCTGCTCTTAATTGTTAACGGCGCTATTGCCGTGCAAGGTGCGCTAATTGCCTGGTTGTGGGGGCATCCTCTTTACTGCGCAGCGTTATCCGCGCTTACCGCTCTTATGTGGACCGTTAGCTATCGCGATAGCGGAGCGATGCAATCTCCATCGCGCCGTGATGGTTTGCGTACGTTTGGCACGCTGATTCTTGCAACTCTGCTCACCACGTTGCTCTTGCAAAAACACGGGGGAAACGTTCAAGCGCAAAGCTTTGCCCAAACTAGCCGAGAGGTCGTCACGTCCTTATCCACACCACCGGCCTCAAATGTCGTCGCGCGTAAGATGCGCGTCACAAGCCTTGCCGAAACATCACTGCCAAGCGGAGTGCCCGGAGTGATCCTCCGTCCAAAAACCGAAGCGAAGAGAAAGATGACGCTGGCGTTCCGGTCGATCCTGCCTTCCATTTTTCATCCCGTGACGCTGCGGTTCACCGGTGATTATTACCTCTTCGCCGCCTCGCTCCCTTCCGTCCCATCTAATTCTACTGTTCTCCCTGGTACACCGCTCGAGCAAGTCTATTCCACGGTCAACGGCACAAGGGCTGTGACCGAGGCCTACCAAAAGCTGGACCCGCCTTTCGACTTAACCCCTTGCAAGAAAATCCAGCTGGTCGTTCGAAGCGGGGAACTTGCACCAATCGGCATCGAACTATGGCTCGTTACCCTGGACGGAACTGCCAAATTAGGTACTGAAATCATCGGCTTGTCGCGTCTGGAAGAGGAAGCCGTTGAATTCGCGGTGCCGAACGTCAACGTCTCGCGCACTACCGGCCTGCGTATTAGGTTTCGACGGGTCCCAGTGGAAAACAGCCAAAGTATGAAGTTGAAGATTCAGACGATTTCTCTTCTACCGAAATAGGCCCGCTAGATTCCTGCTTTCTGGCCTGTCGTCACGCCAGCATCCTGGTTTGCCGCTCCTAAACCGAACTAGCCTCAGGATGTTTCCAAGGCGCTCGATACGGCCGATGCAGCAACTTGTTCGCTTCCGCATCCCCCACGGCCTCCTGCCTCACCGAATCCCACTTGATGGATCGGCCCAGAGTAAGCGAATTATTCGCCAGGATGCAGCTTGCTGTCGAAATATAGCCTTGCTCGATGTCGGCAACCGGCTTCGAGCGCTTATCGATCGCAGCCAGCAGGTCCAACATATGATGCCGAATTGCGGGGGCGACGTGCTTCTCCAAATCTTTCTCCGTTTTATCTTCGGGATATTCTTCGAGCTCGAACTTCACATCGCGATGAATCGGCTGCTGACCCTTGCCGGATGGCACGAAGTCGTAACTATTGACCCCTGCCTTGAGTGTTCCCTTGTCGCCATAAAACGTGGCGCCCCAAGAATACTTCGGGTCTGGCGCATCCCCCCAGCTACGGTGCTGCCAGATCACTTTCGTAGAGCCGAAATCGAAGGTGCAGGTTTGCGTGTCGGTGATGTTCGCCTTACTTGCCTTCTCCACCAAAATGCCGCCGGTGGACTCGATGGTCAGCGGCCAACCAAGATTCATCATCCACCGGACCATGTCCAACATGTGGATCGCCATGTCGCCGACAATGCCGTTGCCATACTCCATAAACGCGCGCCAGCTTCGCGGATGTACCAGGCTGTTGTAAGGACGCATCGGAGCCGGGCCCGTCCACATTTCGTAATCCAGGTTCGCGGGCGGCGCGGTATCGGGCGGGTTCGCGGTCGCGCGCATGTGGTAGTAGCAGTTGATTTCCACCAGCCCGATGGTCCCCAACTTCCCGGCTTGGACAATATCGTTACGGGCTTCCACCAGATGCGGAGTGCTGCGCCGCTGTGTGCCCACCTGCACCACGCGATTGTACTTGCGCGCGGCCGCCAGCATCGCTTTCCCTTCCGCGACATCGACGCTGATCGGTTTCTGGCAGTAAAGGTCCGCTCCAGCCTTCATCGCCGCAATTGCGATCAGCGCGTGCCAATGATCGGGGGTTGCCACTTCGATCAAATCCAGATCGCGCTCTTTCAGCATTTCGCGGTAGTCGGAATAGATGCGCGGACGCTTCTTCGATTGCTGCCGCGTGGCAACTATGTCGGCGGCATTGTTGAGCATGGTGGAATCGACGTCGCAGAGCGAGACTACCTCCACCGGTGCCACTTGTAGCA
>CAXSIG010000004.1:24714-26108 GCA_964237255.1 uncultured Bryobacteraceae bacterium | reverse complement strand
CGCCTTAGCTCTTGACTTCAGCAGGCGAAATTGGGTTTCCGTCAACCGCATCTCGCGGCAAATCTGTTCTTGGGACTGTTTGTGCAAATAGAACCGGGCAAGGATCTCGCGGTCGCGCCGGGAGATCCCTTTCAATACGCTGACCGCGATCTGTTCTTCCTGGCGGTCCATTGCAATTTCCTCAGGATCGCGTCCGCGGTCGGCGATCGGAAAAGTCTCATCCATGTCCACCTGTGTTTTTCGTGTGGTTATGGCGTTGTCGATATACCCGGCAATCTGTCGTCGTACGATTGTCCGGACGAAACCCATCAGTCGTTCCGGTTCCCGCAACTCTCCCTTCTGAAGCGCTTGCGTTACCACAATGAAACAATCGTGCATCCGGTCGTCCAGGTCTTGGGGACCTAACTGACGGCAAAGGTAAAAGCGAATGCCGCGCGAGAACAGGCGGTACAGCTCTTCCATCGACGCCTGGTCGTTTACTACGATTCCGGCAACTAACCCGGCCCAATCGAAGACAGGGGCTGGGAGCGCTTCGGGCTGCTGCGTGGACGATAATCCTGCCGCTTCCATGATTAATTAGGACCTTTTTTCCTTATTCCTGTCAAATATCAGTTTATTCCGGTCAGGAAATAACTGGCCCAAAACTGAGGGCGTGCCCTCCAGCCCCCTTGTTGCAGACTGTTTCGGAACGCGGCGCGAAGTGCAAATGCAGAACCCATTTCCGAATTAGTTTTCAAATTGTGGTAAAACTCTCCAAAAAAGATTCCCGAATCGTCCGGACCCGGCCATCGTGTCGCGACGACTTCGGATGCGCCTGCCGCAATCCAGGCTCGGGTCAGGCCCATCAAACCCGATGCGGCCCGTATTTCCCCGTTGCCGGAACTGCATCCGTTCAGGACCACCAAGCCGGCTGTGATTTTATGTGCCGAAATATCGGAAGGGGAAAGAAATTCGGAGTTTCCATCCGGAGTCAGGCTAAGGGCTATCCAGCCGGTGTGGAGCTGGTCGTTAGCCTCTAAGACGTGCGTAGCGAAGTGAATGACAGCCGGCTTCTTCTCCAATTGTCGCCAGATGTTTTCGCGCGAGATCTGCGAACCGGAAAGCGCTACGCTGTTGGGCGCGCCCCACGCCTTTTTGACGGAGACAATCTCTTCTCCGGCGCCCCATAGCCGGGCGAATCGGAAAGCGTCGTTTCTGTGCGCGGCCGTTAATGACGCTCCGAAACCGGCTTGCAGAATTTCAGCGGGCGGTAGACGAGAGTCGGCGCGGTTATAAATTCCATCGCCGACAGCTAAGAGAGGTCCGGAAAGCTGCATACGAAGTGGGGCGGCGGCATAAATCAGCGCTCCTGGCGTAGCTTCCAAAGCGCGCGAGATTCCCAAATATTCCGGTTC
>CAXSIG010000004.1:0-24704 GCA_964237255.1 uncultured Bryobacteraceae bacterium | reverse complement strand
TGTACCGCATTACCAGCGCCGGGAGGGGCAGGGAAAACATTTCCTGATCCAAGGAGAAAATCCATCTTTCCGGTCGCTTCAAGCGCTCCGGAACTTGTCCAAAAAGAAGCGAAAATAAAGCCGCTCCGCGTGTGGCGGCCTCCGGCGCTCCACGACGAACAGATTCTCTGAATTCGCTGATTTGCGCGGCCAGCATGCGTCGAGGAGGAAGAGGAAAGACCTCAACATCGTTCTTCGTAACGGCCCAAAGCCACGAGGCGCGTTGTCCCAACTGAAAACTAAAAAATACGCTTTGAGAATCCAGTTTGCTCTGGGTTGCTTCCACTATGGGTCGGACTACAAAAGTGTGCGGTGCACCGGACGTAGCTTCCATTTCGTCGAGAACGGAACGAATATGGAGAACCGCAGCGCGAGTTTTGGGGGAATCGTCTCGGAGCGCCTCTCGCTCCGTGGCTTGCAACTGCTCGAGCGCGGTCCAGTAAGACGCGGGCAGTTGTGTATGCCAGCCAATTTCCCGTTCCGCTAACGCGCGGAGACTGGCCGCGCGGTTTTCCTCGGCAGCCTGGAATGTATCGCGGGCAAGATTCGAACCGGTTTCTGCTGCAAAATCGTTTCCGACATCGATATAGAGGGAATAGAGCTGGGCCAGCGCGAACTCTGCGCTCGTTCGGTTCGCATCATTGGCAACTACTTCCGCTCGCCAGTTTCGTGCCAGGTTGACGGCTTTTCCAAGATTGCGCCAAGCGGCTTCGCGGTTTCCTGCTTTTTGAAAGAGGCGGCCCCGCTCCAGATAGATATACCAAACAGGAATCGAGTTGCCCGGCGACTTGAGTTCCCCTACTGCGGCATCGAGAAGCGCCGCTGCAGAGCGCAAGTCTCCTTGATCGATACGGATTTTGGCCACTTGTAAATAGGAACTGCAAAGTTCCGCTAGACGAAACATCTTTCGTAAACGAAGCGCCTCTGTGGCCGCTGCGTCCGCCTCCGGAATACGATTTTCAATTTCATACCGGTATCCCAGATAGTTCCAGGCCCAAGCGGCCACTTCCGGAGTGCCCGCCCGGTAAGCGACATCGATAGCCTTGAAGAATAACGTTTCCGCGCCTGCCAGATCGTGCGACTCGGCCCGTAGTTGGGCAACTGCCAAAATGACATTTGAGTAGAAGGGACTAGATTCGCCCACTTCATCCATGGCTCGCTGCCCTGCCGCGGAAGCGCCGGTGAAGTTTCCCATTTGTAAGTACAACGAAACGATGTTTGCGTTGGCGAAGGCAACGTAATCGCGATTGCCGGATTTTTCCGCGACCTCCCGGGCGCGTTCCATCGTGGTGAGCGCGTCCTGATACCGGAATGTAAGCAACTGATTAGCGCCAGCGTTAATTAAACATTTTGTGGCGAAATCGGAATCGCCCGTTTCGGCCGCCTTTTTTGCGGCTTTTAAATAAATAGGGAGAGCATCGGCCCAACGATTTTGTCGATATAACTTATATGCTTGGCGACCCTCTCGACGAGCGAGGCGGTTCTCTGAAAGGCCAACTTTTGGGCCTGTATTGTTGATTTTGTTGCAGTTCTGGAGAGGCACAGCCAGACCGAAAAGCGTAAAAAAGGTCGGTAAATATCGGAGCACGCGCAAATAAACCCGGAATCCTTGGTGACCTACCGGAGTATATCACCAAGGAGTTACCGGCTTAATTTAGACCGAATTAAAATCGGTTTAGCTGATAAATGCACTGCAAGTCGCGCGTCTGTTTACGCGCCGGTACGGCAAAGGTTAAAACAGATCGGGGATGACGATTACGACAGGTCCGACGCCCATTTTTCCTTTCGGTCAGGCTGTGAACAGCAAGCCTTCCTGACCGAACAGTAGCAGCGCAAAAACGCCACAACGATCACCAAGCCCGGATCTCATTGATTCGAAAGCGAAGTTTGTTTTAGAATTTCTGTCACCGGTGCAAAGTGTCACCGCGTTATCTGCTATCCTTAAGTCACGCACAGGATTTGTGCGCCCTCCTATCAAACCGTTTTGCAATACATGAAAAATTTCTCTGAACTATCTTTGTGTGCATCCGCGCATGCAAAGTTGACCCAACACGGAATTCTTGTACCCACCCCGGTGCAAGCCCAATCCATCCCTCCCGCCCTCGATGGTCGCGACGTATTCGCCACCGCCCAAACCGGTACCGGCAAGACCCTCGCTTTCCTCCTGCCGATTCTTGAAAAACTCAGCTCCGCGACTGAACCTCACTCCTACTCGCGAGCTCGCCATGCAGATTATGGCCGAATTTGAAAAGTTCCGTCCGACGAAGAAGTCGACCGGCGTACTCATTGTCGGTGGACTTTCGGAAAATCCTCAGATTCAGGCAATCCGCCGCGGCGCACAGGTTTTGGTTGCTACGCCGGGACGATTGGAAGATTTGATGCGGCGCAAGCTTGTTTCACTAAAGACCGTGAAGACGCTGGTCCTGGACGAAGCCGACCGCATGCTGGATATGGGCTTTCAACCAGCTATTCGCTCCATTGTGAAAGAGCTGCCGCAGGAACGGCAGACATTATTCTTCTCGGCGACGGTAGAACCGGCGATCGCTCATTTGGTCAACCAATATTTAAATGACCCGGTGCGTGTCGAAGTTGGTTCGTCCACCAAGCCCGCATCGTCGGTAGAGTTGAAACTCTATGAAGTTTCGAATGATGGCAAGCTGCCGCTGCTTCAGAACTTGCTGGAACGAGAAAGCGGCACCACTTTAGTCTTCGCTCGCACCAAGCACGGCACGGAGAAGCTTGCAAAGAAGCTCCGCTCTTTCGGGATTGAGGCTGGCCGCATTCACGGTGACCGTACGCAGGCGCAGCGTACCGCAGCGTTGCAGGGGTTTCAGCAGGGCCGATTCCGCGTACTGGTTGCAACAGATGTTGCTGCCCGCGGCATTCATGTTGAGAATATCGCGCACGTGGTGAATTACGATCTTCCGCAGGTTCCCGAAGACTTCATCCATCGCGTGGGCCGTGCAGGACGTGCTTCCGCGACCGGTAAAGCGTCTACGTTTGCTACCCGCGAACAATCGGGCGATGTACGCAAGATTGAGAAGGCATTACGCATTAAGCTGGAACGCGGGGCTTTCGCTTCAGCCTGATAGCGCTTTTGCATAATCATTAAGTAGTGTTTCCGGAGCAGCTCAAGATCGGCGGTGTACAGATCCGCCCCGCTACCGTGCTTGCACCCATGGCTGGCGTCACCGACACGGTATTTCGCAGGTTCATTCGAAATCTGGGCGGCTGCGGGCTGATTATGACAGAGTTCACGAGCTCTCACGGGGTCAGCGCCTCCCTTCGCGCGCACAAACCAACCCGAACTCTGAAATACCTTGCTTTCGAACCCGAAGAGCATCCGATTTCCGCTCAGCTCTTTGGCGCCGATCCCGAAGTGATGGCTAACGCCGCGCGTGTCTGTGAAGATTTGGGTTTCGATATCCTGGATATCAATTTCGGATGCCCGGTGAACAAAGTGGTGAAGTGCAATGGCGGCTCCGGCCTTCTCCGCGATTTACCCCTGGTTGAGCGACTTCTCCGCACGGTTCGCGCAGCGATCAAGATACCCTTCACGTTCAAGTTTCGTGCCGGCTGGAGCGATCGCGATCTGGTAACAGTGCCGATGGCTCGATTGGCCGAAGAGTGCGGCTTGCAGGCGATCGCGCTACATCCGCGGACGCGCGAACAGGGTTATAGCGGAAAAGCGGATTGGACCCGCATCGCCGAGGTAAAAGCGGCGGTTAAGATTCCCGTGATCGGCAATGGCGACATTCTGACTCCGGAGGACGCTGTCCGGATGGTGTGCGAGACGAATTGTGATGCGGTGATGATCGGGCGCGCCGCTTCCTCGAATCCATGGATTTTTCGGCAGATTGAGCAGTATCTCGCTACGGGGCGATACGATCTACCTTCGGAACAGGATCGGTATCGGATGATGCGAACCTATTACGACATGCTCATCGAGCAAAACGAACCCGATACGGTAGGCAAGATGAAACAGTTCGCGACGTACTTCACGCATGGCGTGGCGCACGGCTCGAAGCTGCGCGCCGAAATTTACCACGTCCACGAACCTGCGGCGATTATCGACAAAGTGGACCACTTCTTCACCCAGACCCATGCCGCCGCTTAAGCAGGTGCAAGCGATCACCGACGGTGCATGTCTCGGTAATCCGGGACCGGGAGGGTGGGCATGTATTCTTCGTCATGGCGATCAAGTCAAGGAAATGTTCGGCAGTGCGAGCCACACGACGAATAACCGAATGGAGTTGACTGCGGCCATCGAAGCCCTCCGTGCGTTGAAGGTTCCATGCGAAGTAGAGATTGTGACAGATTCGGAATACGTGAAAAACGGCATCACCTCATGGATCGCCGGATGGAAGAAGAAAGGCTGGATGACGGCGGCTAAGAAGCCCGTGATCAACCGCGACCTGTGGGAAGAACTCGACGAACAGGTGGAGCGTCACACCGCGCGTTGGACGTGGACGAAGGGCCATGCGTCACACGCCGACAATAATCGTGCCGACGAGTTGGCATCAAGGGCGGCTCGCGAACAAACGCGGTCTTAGTGAGTCAGGCTGGCCCGCTGTTGCACGAATTCGTAAAGCTGGATTTTTCCGCCTCCGAAAGTAGATTTCAGTGTCCAACAATCCGGAAACTCGCGAATGGCTTCCCGAATTAGCTCGTCGTGTAAATAGCGGATACGTCGAGGAAAAGAATCGAGGACGACGGCCCGCACGCCCTCTTGGTTTAGGTAGCGCATGACGTCTCCGGTGTTGTTGCAGAATTGCTCGGAGATTTTTCCTGTCCAATCCGAAGTCGATAGAAGCTTGTTGGCCCTCAAAACAATGTGTCCGGGCCGCCGTCGGTCTTGCATCATCAACTCGGAAATCAGCAATCCTTCGCCGTCACCTTCAGAGGACACGAGGATCGTTGAATCGTAAAGCTCGGGACGGCTCTCAATGTAGCTGCTGAGCTCCGTAAAACCGTAGTGTGGTTCGTTCGGGATGCGAAAAATCTCGACGGCAAAGAGTATCACCGCCGCCGCTCCGATAATCGCGCGACTGCCTCGCCAAGTGAGACGTGGTAAAAACTTCAGAACAAAGCCACTCAGCACGTTTACGCCGGCGAGCGCAAACAGCATGAGCGCGGGGATGGCGTTCAATAATTTACGGGATTCGACGCCCGCCGGTATAAGGCTATGGAAAAACCACATGGAGATCCATAGTCCAAACATCACGGCGAACAGTGGCTGCACCTGTTTCCGCCAGAGCGGAATCAGTACGGTTGCCCCAATTCCAACAAGCGCGAGGGTGGTGAGCGCCCAACCCAGCAGGTCGCGGGTGATCGGAAGAAACTCGCCCAGGGCCCCGACGGTGTAGGCGATGCTTGGGGAGGAACCTCCGGTCCATCCGCGTTGCGCCATGTCCAGGGTCAACATTTGCCAGGGAACACAAAGAGCCGCAACCACCGGAACGGGAATCCAGAAAGACAGCTGCTTCAACGCTTTCCAACCCCAGGTCAGGAAAAGAGCGACTGGCGGTATGATCGCCAGCGCCCACCCATTCCCTTTCGTCAAAACTGCGAGCGAGAAGAAAACACCGAACCACAAGCTATCCTGCCATCTTTTATTTTCTAAATAGCGGGCGAAAAACACCGCCGCCTGAAACGTAGTTAGGAGCAGGAGCGACTCGGCCATCTCCTCATCCGAATAGACCTGAACGATTGGGAGACAAACCAGCAACGTCGCTCCACAGAAACCCATGACAAAACCGAAATAACGCGCGGCAACAAGATAGAAAAGAAATGCGGCTATGGCGGAGGTAAGCGCCAACTCAGCCATTACAGACGCGCGCGATTCGGAGAAACACACCATCCACACGCCCTGAATACTGTAGAGCAGCGGTGGCCAGTGGCCAAAAGCAACTTTTGGGTAATGGCTGTAATAATCTTTCGCGAAGCGCATCGGTTCGTTCCAGTGGCCGCTTACCAGGAAATCCCGAACCATGACGCTGGTTACGTAGTGGGCCGGTTCATCCGGATAACCGGAAAACTCTCCTCGATACGCTCCGCTCAAGAATTGAAGAAAAACTACGAGTGATAAAAGAGTAATAAAGACGAAGGTGGAAAACAGCCCATCGGACACAGGTCCCACGCGGTTTTGGCCCGTACCCATCCGAGTATTCAGCGTAAACCATTCGCCCCGCTGTCCGACACCTCTCAATCTTGCGGGGGGATATTACAATCCGCGAACGATGGTAGCCCGGTAGCTGGCCGAGGCTACGGTAGCAGCGGCACTCGCCAGATTGCAAAGGCGAACGGAGACGGTATTTGCGGCGGAGACTCGCATATTTCCCAAGACGGAACCAGGCAGTGCCGAAGGCCAACCTGGCGCAACCGAATCGCCCACCACAGCTCCCGGAACCGCTACGGTTAGATCCGAACCGCAGCTATTTGCCGCCAAAGTGCCAAAAGCCAACGTCGCGACGCCGTTTGTGTACGTGAGGATGAGAGTGGTATCGATCCCAATAGTGCTTTGCTGGCTCGATTCAACAAGCAACACACCGGTTCCCGCTCCCAGCAACTTGTTGGCTAAATATGCCCGGGAGTCGCGGCCGCCCGCAGAATCCCATCCGGTAAGATTAGCGGACCACGTGTAAACAGGGATCGTATTAACCGGAAATGAGTTGATGCCAGCCGCTATCACGCACCCTGAGGAACAGGACAGGCTCAAGCTGCTGCCGACCGCCACGGACCCAGTGCTGGTGACATAAAGAAAAGCGGTGCCGGCGCCTGATTGCCAAGTCACAGTCGAACTTGCAGTAATCGCAATCACGTTGTTTCCAAACCGCACGTTGCACGGGTTCGCAAGGGAACAGCCTGCCCCAACGGTTAACGTATTCGCGCTGACGTAGGTGACGCCGAGTAAACCTACAGACGCAGTAGAAGACCCGCCAGAGCCGGACGAAGTTCCTGAGGCCGGCGTCAGTGGCTGCCATTGCCCAGCGCTCTGAACCCACGTAAGTACCTGGCCGTTGGCGGGTGTCAGAGCAGCGACCGCGTTGGTCTGGAGTCGCGTCACGGTCACGTTGTTTAGGGGTCCGTATAGATCTCCGCCGGTCGTGGCACTCGAGGAACTACCGCCTGACGTAGCGATCGTGGTTGGCTCCCAATCGTAAGCCGTTGCGTTCCACCGAAGAATTTGGCCGTCGGTAGGCGTGGTTGCGGCAACTGGCCGTCCGCGAAGTCCGGTCACCTGAACGCTGTTTGGCGCGCCGGAGATATCGCCGGCGAGCGCGTACCAATTAGCGCTTGTGCCATCTGTCCCGAGAACGGTGTTGGAGTTGCCGGCAAATGGTGGAAACGCGCTTCCGCCGCCTCCGCTTTGGACCGTCCAGGTATTTACGGCGGTACAGCTATAAATATTCTGGCCGGCTGAAGCGTCGGTTTTGAAATAGCTATCGCCGACAGCACAGGTTGTTGGTAGCGAGGTCCCCGTCTTGAATGGTTTAGTGCTGGCAGCTTTTGTGAAATCGATAGTTTTGGCTTGTGTCTTCAGGTCTACCTGAGTGGTTTGCGCTTCGGCGGTCCACAGGGAGAAAAATACCGGCGCGGCGGTTAGTGCGCACGCGCGGAAACAAATGGTCGAGAGTCTCATGGCTCTTAGAATGGGGCGAGAATTCGGATTCCGATGGAATACCAGTGCCCGACCAAATCGTACGCCGCGGAAATGCAGCGTTTTGCGTAAGTTGTTGATTCCGAAAGAAAACAGTGACGTGAATGTTTTTCGCGAGTAGACGAAATGTAGGTCCAAGTCCCTAAGGAGAGTCACCAGACGGTTTCAGGATCGATACCCCTGGATCGATGGGGTCCCCGATTCGCGGCCACCCATCACCGTCCCACTCGAACGGTTGCATCCGAATGCTGCGGCAGCCCCAACGGGAGCAGTTTAGCCGGTCGTAGGCATGAAAAAGACACCAGGATTGCGTTCCATCGGGCGATTGCGTGAAAACCAGGCTTCCTGGGCCGTAAGTTTTTCCATGTCCATCGAGAATGGGTCCGCGCTTTTCCCAGGCAAGCGGGTTTAACAAGTTTCCGCTCGTGTTGCGCAATACGCCTACGCAATAGTCGTTTGTCGTCCAACTTGCACTTGCGGAGTAGGTGATGTATGCGGCTCCATCGTGCATTACGCCAACGGGTCCCTCCTGAATCGCTCCGCCGCGGCGTTCCCAAGCTTCTGTCGGCGTTGAAATTCGGACCGTGGCGCTGCTGAAGTGAAGCGCGTCGCTCATGCTTGCCAAGCATAACGACTGCGCAGTCTGGCCTGTTTCATCGTCGGTGCACGACCACGCCAGGTAAAGGATGTCCTCCGGACCGTAAAAAACATTTGGATCGATAGCCCAAAGACCCGATGATTCAGCCAGTTCGCCATCCGGCGCTCCCGTGATACCGACGGAGTAACTGTCCAACGGGTCCGCTCCACCTTCAAGCACGTACAACTTATGCTTGCCGTTCGTAGCGAAATCCGCAGCGTAGTAGATATACCATCTCCCGTTCAACAAGTGGATTTCAGGGGCCCAGATGTTCGCGTGGCCATCCCAACCCTTCCACGGAGATGTCCACACAACTGTCGGCTTTTGCTCTCCTAGGCCGCTAAGCGAACTTGACCTACGTATAGAAACGCGGTCGCCATCGCTTTCTGAATAATAGTAGCTCCCGTTCCAATACTGGAGATAGGGGTCCTGGCTCCGGAAAACCGGGTTAGTGAAGGTGTTTGCGGGTTGCGCTAGACCCAAGGTGTGAAGCGCCATTCCCACCCAGCATGCGAGAAGCAGGCGACTTACTAGGCGTGTCACTAGTCCAGTGTACTCTCTCGTGCTAGAACGCTGGAGTAAAAAGAATTTCTGTAGACTCTAAAGTTTCTGGATTTCGGCTCCGATAGTAGTCCAGAATGCGAAAAGTTCTTGGGTTGTTCCTCTTTGCGGTAGGTGGCTGTACAGCGCAGAGTTCGAAGCTCACACCGGACCTTGCCTCAGCGGAAGCGTCCACGTTCACCGATGTCATCGTTCAATACAAAGTAGCTCCCGAAGTCCGTCATCGCCAGCGTGTCCAGCAACTCGGCGGAACGGAGAAGCATCGGTTTGGCTATCTGAAGGCAAGTCACTATCGGCTTCCAGGTAAAGCGCTCGCCAAGCTTGCTGAAGACTCAGATGTTGTTCGAATCTCACCCGACTACAAGCTAAACGGAACCCTGGAATTTGCTCGACCCGCAGTGCAGGCAACCACCGCTTTTCAGTACGGTTACGACGGGTCGGGGATTGGAGTCGCGGTTATCGATAGTGGTATCAGCGTCAACGAAGATCTTCAGGACGCGAAAGGAAAGTCGCGGGTAGTTTACAGCGAAGACTTTACGGTTAGTAACGGAGGCAACAAGGACGCGAAGGACGGATACGGTCACGGAACGCACGTGGCGGGAATCGTTAGCGGGGACGGCAGCAACTCAACAGGTGACCACTACACGAGGAACTTTACAGGGATTGCACCGAACGCAAAGATCGTTAACTTAAAGGTGCTTGGGAACGATGGAAGCGGAAGCGACAGTTCCGTTATTGCGGCTATTGGCCGCGCCATCGCGCTTAAGACGACTTACAACATCCGTGTGATCAACCTATCGTTGGGTCGGCCGGTGTATCAGAGCTATCGCGTGGATCCCCTCTGTCAGGCGGTGGAGCAGGCGTACAAAGCAGGAATCGTGGTGGTAGTAGCAGCTGGCAACGATGGCCGGATTAATGCAATCGGCAACTTCGGATATGGCACCATCAATGCTCCCGGGAACGATCCTTGGGTGATCACGGTCGGCGCAATGAAGGATGCGGGTACAGCTTCCACAGCGGACGATACGATCGCTAGTTACAGTTCGAAAGGGCCAACGATGATCGACCACGTCGTTAAGCCCGACCTCGTCGCGCCAGGAAACCGGATCATTTCGGAGCTCTCGACCGAATCCAATACTTTGCTCAGTCAATTTCCCGAAAACGGTGTGCCATTAAGCTACTATACCGACGGGAAAGTATCCGCTAAACCGTCGAAAGACTACCTGAAGCTAAGCGGCACCAGCATGGCGGCGCCGATGGTGAGTGGGGCCGCGGCGCTGTTGATTCAGAAGGATTCCACATTGACTCCCGATCAAGTGAAGGCCCGGTTGATGCGGACTTCGGGCAAGGTATTTCCTCGATATAGCTCCGTGACAGACCCGGCCAGCGGAATTACCTACACCAGCCAATACGATGTGTTTACCGTAGGGGCAGGCTATTTAAACGTCTGGTCCGCGCTCAACGACACAGAAAAGGCCAAAGGAACGGCGGGTTCGCCCGCGATTGTATTCGATCCATCTACGAGAAAGGCCGGCGTTATTTTAACGGTGCTCGGCAATACCGCGGTATGGGGAGATACCGCCGTCTGGGGCGATATATCCATCTGGGGATCTACCGCCGTATGGGGCGACACCGCCGTGTGGGGTGACGCCGTTTTCGTGAGTGGCTCGACTGCGGTTTGGGGCGATACGGCTGTGTGGGGAGATACCACGTCGCAGGCGTTTGCCTCTCTTTGGAGCACTACTTCTATTTGGGCGGCTCACAGTTACACAAATACTGAATCGCTGGATATTGCCGGTAAAGGAGAAAACTGAGAAGCTTTTAGCTCGCCAAAACCTCGTAAGTTTCGGGCCCGCAGATTTGTTCCAGGCGGGCTCGAAACTCACGATCCGCTTTCACCTTCGCTGGCACATCCAGAGTCACCTGAAAGGCTTGCGGGTTTTCCAATCGGAAACGGACTTGCGTCTCTCCAGGCTTTTCAGTAAATAGCTCCTGGAGCGCGGTAGCTTTGTCTGGGACTCCATTTCGATTGAGCCATACCTTAATTGCAATGAGCGACGGCTGAGGCACCCGTACCAAGTCAAGCGGGACGATCTCCTGCACAGAGATCTTCGTGGCAGAGCTTTCTTCAGGAAGCGCCAGTCCGCGAACCAGGACTGCTTGATCTTCCACAAGCACCGGGCAGAGCCGCTCGAATTGGGTGGTGAACACCAAAGCTTCGGTAGACCCCAAACGGTCTTCCAGTAACATGGAGGCCCACGGCTTCCCTTCCCGGTTGCGGCGCTTCTGAATTGCGGTAAGAACACCGCACATCGCAACCTCGACACCTTTCTCCAACCCCTCCAGCCTTGAGGAATCCTGCTTGGCAATTTCGCAGATTTTCTCCTGGTGCTGGTCCAGAGGGTGTCCAGTCACGTAGAAGCCAAGCATCTCTTTTTCGGATGTCAGCTTTTCGCGAGAAGTCCACTCCGGCACTTTCGGCAGCGGCTGCGACGCGTGCTGTTCTTCCTCGGGCGAGAACATTCCGAACAGACCTTCCTGTCCACTGGCGTGATCGCGCTGATACCGCGCTCCGGATTCCATGGCGCCCTCCACTACCGCCATTTGCTGAGCGCGTGTACCTTCTAGCAGGTCGAGAGCGCCCGCCCGAATCAAACTCTCCAGCATGCGGCGATTCAGCGCCGCGCAATCCACCAACTCACAAAATTGATAGATGGAAGTGAACCGTCCCGCTTTCGTACGTCCTTGGCAAATTGCCTCAATTGCATTTCCGCCCACATTCTTTACCGCGCCCAAGCCAAAGCGAATGGCGGATCCGTCCGGTGTAAAGTTGTGCTCGCTCGCGTTTACATCGGGCGGCAACACCTTGATGTTCATTTCACGGCACTCGTTGATATACTTCACCACCTTCGGAACATTACCGGTTTCCGAAGTGAGGAGCGCGGCCATGAAATCCACAGGAAAATGCGCTTTCAGATATGCCGTCGCAAACGCAAGGTAAGCGTAGGCCGCGCTATGGGACTTGTTGAAGCCGTATCCGGCAAACTGCTCCATCAAATCGAAGATCTTTTCGATCTTCTTCGATGGAAATCCGTTTGCCAATCCTCCTTCCACGAAGCGGCTGCGCTGCTTCGCCATCTCCTCGGCCTTTTTCTTCCCCATGGCGCGACGAAGAAGATCCGCATCGCCCAACGAGTATCCAGCCAGGCGGCTTGAGATCTGCATCACCTGTTCCTGGTACAGAATCACGCCGTAAGTCTCTTCCAGAATCGGCTTCAGTTCCGGCAGATCGTAGCGAACATCTTTGCGCCCATGCTTACGCTCGATGAAATCGTCGAGCATCCCACCCTGTATGGGACCGGGACGATACAACGCGTTCAACGCCGTTAAGTCCTCCAGGCGGCTCGGCTGATACTTGCGCAGGATGTCGCGCATGCCCTGGGATTCAAACTGGAACACGCCACTGGTAAAGGCTTTGCAAAAGATCTCGTAGGCTTTCGGGTCATCGAGCGGGAGATCCTCCATGACCAGCTTGACCCCATGCCGCTTCTCGATCAACTTAACCGCATCGTCGAGCAAGGTGAGGGTTGTGAGCCCGAGGAAGTCCATCTTCAGTAGGCCAAGTTTATCCAGCCCATTCATGTCGTACTCGGTTACAATTTCGTCCCGGTTCGTCTTATATAGCGGAACGATGGACTTCAACGGCACAGGAGAAATCACTACGCCCGCCGCATGCACGGACGCATTTCGCGCTAATCCTTCTAAACGAACCGCGGTATCCAATACTTCCTGGATGCGCGGATCTTTCTGACCCGCCTCCGCGAACCCCGGCTCCATTTCGAACGATCGCTTTAGGTCGATGTTCAGAATGCCGGGAACTAATTTCGTCACCTTTTCGACATCCGCAAACGTAAGATCCAGCGCGCGCCCCACATCTTTAATAGCGGCCCGAGCACCCAGGGTATTGAACGTAATAATCTGCGCGACCTGCTCTCGCCCGTACTTCTGCGTAACGTACTGAATCACTTCACCGCGGCGGTTCATGCAGAAGTCGATATCGATATCCGGCATCGAAACACGCTCCGGATTCAGAAATCGTTCAAACAGCAGGCCGTACTGCAGAGGATCGATGTCGGTAATCTCCATCGCATACGAAACCAACGAACCCGCCGCCGAACCACGACCAGGTCCAACCGGAATCTTGAGGCTCCTCGCGTGCCGGATAAAATCCCAAACAATCAAGAAGTACCCGGAGAACTTCATCTGCTGAATCATCCGGATTTCGAAGTCTAGCCGCTCCCCGTATACTTCGATCGGGCATTTCAAGTGACCGCGAGCCGCCATGGCTTCCAGACGTCCGCGCCGTTTTTCGAAACCCTGCCGCGCGACGTACTCGAAATAGGAATCGGTGGAGTGTTCCGGCGGCAGGGGAAAGTTGGGAAAAGGCTCGTCGACTTTCTTCAGCTGGATCTGGCATCGCTGCGCTATCTCCCAAGGTCGATCCACCGCGTCGGGAATCTCTCCGAAGAGCGCCATCATTTCGGCGCGAGTCTTCATGTAAAACTCGGGATGACTGAAGCGCATCCGGTTCGGGTCCGACATGGTCTTCCCCGTTTGAATGCACATCAGAATCTCATGTGCCCTCGCGTCGTCCCGGCGCAGGTAATGCGAATCGTTCGTCGCAACCAGCGGGATACCCAAGTCGCTCGCCATCCGGACTAGTTGTGGAGTGACCACCTTATCCTGCTCGAGCCCATGGTCTTGAACTTCCAGAAAGAAGTTCTCCCGTCCAAACATGTCGCGATATTCGTTTGCCAGTTTTGTGGCATCGCCATACCGGTCCGACATCAACGTTTCGTTGATGTCTCCCCGTAAGCATGCTGAAAGCCCGATTAGGCCTTTCGACTTAGCCGCCAGCAGATCTTTATCGATGCGCGGTTTGTAGTAGAAGCCCTCAAGATACGCAGTCGAAACCAGATCGATGAGATTTCGGTACCCCTCCTGGTTTTCGCAGAGCAGGACCAGATGGTTATACCGGTCCGTGTCAGATCTAGTCTTATGTCCTTGCTGCGAGACATATACCTCACACCCGATAACAGGATGTACGCCTCTTGCGTTGGCTTCGTTATAGAACTTTACGGCGCCGAACAGGTTGCCGTGGTCGGTCATGGCGACCGCCGGCATTTTTTGCTCGGCAACGACTTGCATGAGCTGCTCGATCTCGCAAGCGCCGTCTAGCAGTGAATAATCTGTGTGGCAATGCAGGTGAACGAAAGGGGTCTCGGCCATGTTTTACGGCGGGGGAGTACTCCCAGTCTACCTTCATCGGGCCCGGGAAACAGGTACCCTGAAAGTTAACAGGCATGACATCTCCGAATCCCCTCCTGCACAAAGAATTTGAAATCCCATTTGACAAAGTAGACCCCGGCCATGTGGAGCCGGCTGTCGCCGAATTGCTTGCAGACGCTCGTGAGCGTCTTGAAATTCTGGCGAATGACCCCGAACCCAGGACCTTCGCAAACACGATGCTGGCTCTTGAACAAGTAACCGAGCGCCTGGATTACGCGATGAGCGTGATTCGGCATTTGGAGTCGGTACGCACTACTCCGGAGTTGCGTGCGGCATACAACGCCGTTGAACCGCTTGTGAGCGAGTTCTACGCGCGCATTCCTCTGCATAGTGGTCTGTGGACTCAGTTGGAAGCCTTTGCGCAAACCGCGGCGGCTACCGCTCTCACCGGAATACGAAAGCGATTTCTCACGAAAACAATGGATAGCTTTCGCCGCCATGGTGCAGAGCTTTCCGCTGAAAACAAGGCCAAACTAGCCGAACTGGATGTCGAACTTTCTAAGCTCACAACGAAATTTGCTGAGAACGTGTTGGACGCAACCAATGCTTGGGATCTTGTAATCACGGAGGAGTCGACCCTTGCCGGTTTGCCGCCAACCGCCATCGCCGCTGCCCGGCAAAGCGCTGCCCAAAAGGGACAAGACGGATGGCGATTCACGCTGCAGGCCCCCAGCTACGCTCCGGTTCTAACGTATCTCGACGACCGTGGAATTAGAGAGCAGATTTATCGTGCGCAGAATACCCGAGCCGCTTCCGGCGACCACGATAATCGAATCAACGTGGCCCGAATTTTAGAATTGCGCCAGGCAAAGGCGCTGCTGCTGGGGTTCGGGAATTTCGCGGACTTCGTCCTGTATGACCGTATGGCCCATACGGGCCAACGAGCTCTGACTTTTCTTCGATCGATCGAGACCAAAGTTCGACCACATTTTGCGACAGAAAACGTGGACCTGCGCGAATTCGCCAACCAGGATCTAGAGCCATGGGACGTCCCCTATTTCGCTGAAAAGCAGCGCAAGGCCCTTTACGATTTCGATGAGGAGGAGTTGAGGCCATACTTTTCGACAGAGCGCGTGGTTAGCGGCATGTTCGAGATCGTGGAACGGCTCTACGGAATCAAAGTGCACGAAAAACACGGAGTCCCGGTCTGGCACCCCGACGTGAAGTATTACCAAATCGAAGATGAAACCGGCCAGTTTCTCGGCGGCTTTTACGCCGATTGGTATCCTCGCGAAGACAAACGTGGCGGGGCATGGATGGACGCCTTTATTACCGGGATTGCCGCCCCGGAGTATTTCGAACCGCATTCCGGGACCATATGCGGCAATATGACAATGCCCTTAGGGGTCGCCCCCGCTCTATTGACTCATCGGGATGTGGAAACGATTTTCCATGAGTTCGGTCACTTACTTCACCACAGTCTGTCACAGGTAGAGATCCGTAGTTTGGCGGGAACTTCCGTCGCCTGGGATTTTGTAGAATTGCCGAGCCAGATTATGGAGAATTGGTGCTGGGAACGCGATGCCCTGGACCTTTTCGCCCGACACTATCAAACCGGAGAACCAATCCCCGAAGAACTATTCCTGAAAATGAATCGCGCTCGGAACTTTAGAAGCGCGAACAACCAGATGCGGCAGTTAGGATTCGGAATCGTGGACCTGAGCCTCCATCGCGATTACCGCCCGGATCGGGATGGCGACGCGCTGGATTACTCGCGAACGATCGTTCAGGAGTTCTCGGCCGCTCCACTGCCGCACGATCACGCGTTGGTGACCGGCTTTACTCACCTATTCGGCAGTCCAGTTGGTTATGGCGCGGGTTACTACAGTTATAAGTGGGCGGAGGTTTTGGATGCCGATGCTTTCTCACGGTTTCGTTCGGCCGGTGTTTTTGACAGAGCTACGGGTATGTCGTTCCGTAAGAATATTTTAGCTAGGGGCGATAGTGAAGATGCGGCGCAACTCTACCGCGATTTCATGGGTCGTGATCCCGATCCCAAAGCCTTACTGGAACGGGCGGGCATTCGCCCTATGTGATTGGTACCACAGTACTTACCGCTTTTCAATGTTCGGTGAAGTCTTGCTTGCTCCCGGTTAAACTCGCTACGTTGGGTTTGTAAAAGGGAGAGCAAATAAGACTGAAAGAACTTACATTAGTAACTGGATTGGTATTCGGCGCATTGAATGCCGGAGCAACAACTCTTTACCTCGATTCTGTGGATGGGGTAACTGACAGCAAAGGCAATTATGTCGGGCCGTATAACGGACGTGTTGACGCAACGGCATATAAGATTTTTTGCGATGACTTCGATCATCACATCAACGTTCCTGATTCCGAGACGGTGAATGTCTCGACGATCAGCAATCTAAGCAAGACTCGTTTCGGGTCGCTCGCGTCGGCGACTACTTTGTACGAAGAGGTGTTCTACTTATCCAGCTACCTGCTTACGGCAAATAACACCGACCGCGGCAATATCCAGGACGCTATGTGGAGTTTTTTTGCTTCCGATGCACCGAATCAGAGCAGCAGCGCTGTCCAGGCTTGGGAAACTCTCGCCAAGAATAACTACGCCGGAAAGGACTACTCCAGTTTCCGAATTCTGACGGATTCTACTAATCAGTTGAATGGTAAGCAGGAACTGTTTATCAGCCTGACGACGATCACTCCCGGCCTGACGAGTACTCCAGAACCCGCTACATGGGGCATGTTACTTACAGGTTTGTCCGGATTTGCCTGGGCGCGACGTCGTCGCAATCGGGCGTGAAGACGACCTAAGCGGGCATTTAGATCCGCACGGTTGCTTCTTCAAAGCGTGGTTGCCTCGGCTGCCACGCTTTTTTTATTACAGGCGGGTTTGCCCGCCACCTGAACGACAGGTTGTTATGCTGGGCGAGGATGTTTCTTACAATCCTTGCCCATCCCGTTTTTACCCAGTTGAATTTCCATATGCCGATGATTGTGGATCTCTCGCATCCCCTCGTCATGCTTTCCGGCGAAAACGGGTCTGGCAAGAGTACCCTCCTCCACTCCTTGAAAATTGCGCTCGATGGAGACCAGGCGCCGCAGTATGTGTATCGGCTCGACAAAAGGGGTGTTGAGTACTCTAGTTCGTTTCTCTTTGACGCCGAACAGCATAATCCGAGGATGCAGATGGACTACTTTGCAAATCAACCGGAGATGCAGGAATGTCTGAGGACCGCCAGCCACGGGCAGATTATGCTCTCGCTCTTTCGAGAAACGTTCCCGAAGATGCCCGACGGGAGCGTTCTGTTACTCGATGAACCGGAAATGGCCCTGTCTGCCTCAAACCAGGCGCGAATCTTGAAAATGCTGCTGGAGCTTGTGGATCGGAAAAAATTCCGGATTGTCTGCGCCACCCATTCTCCAGTCTTGATTGGGGCTAAGGAGACGTATGTCATCAACCTGGATAATTATATAAACAAGAACGTATTGCCCGACGATCAGGGACGTGACGGCGTAAGCACGATCCAGTAGTCGCGGGCGTTGGTGGGCACGAGCAGATTCGAACTGCTGACCTGCCGCTTAGGAGGCGACCGCTCTATCCAGCTGAGCTACGTGCCCGCTCTTTATTCATCATACTGTTCGCGGCGGCTGTCCGATGTCGCTTCTGTAGTGCATTCCTTCGAAATGCACGAGCTCCACCGCTTTGTAGCAGTTGGTTGCGGCTTGCTGTCGATCGTCGCCCGAAGCTGTTATGCCGAGAACTCTTCCCCCGGCGGTGACATACCCGCTCCACCCCACTCGCGTACCCGCGTGAAAAACCGTTGCCCCCGTGCTTTCTGCTTTTTCAACGCCGACGATTGGATCGGAACTTCGAAACGGTCCAGGGTATCCCGCGGAAGCTGCGACAACACACTGCGAAGCGCCCGCTCGCCATCTGAGCGGAGTAGCTGATAGGGTGCGGGTTGCAACGCCCATCAGGGCTTCGGGAAGATTGTCTTCAAGCAGGTAAAGTATTGCCTGGGCTTCCGGGTCGCCCAGACGGACGTTGAATTCTAGTAGTTTCGGTCCTGCGGTCGTCATCATTACACCCGCATACAAAAAGCCGGTAAACGAAGTAGCTTCCACAGTCGGCCAAATTATGCGTTCCATAATCTGGGTAGTTTCTGTTTCCGTCAAGAGGCCGGGATCGCATAGTGCGCCCATTCCCCCCGTATTGGGCCCGTTGTCCCCGTCGAACACACGCTTGTGGTCGCGCGAAGGAAGAAGCGGTACGACAGTTCTGCCGTCAGTCAAAACTATGAAGCTTACCTCGCTTCCGTGCAAATGTTCCTCGATGACGAGTTGCGGACCGAGTTCTTGGATAGCTTGCTGCGCCGATTCTTCCGTGGTTGCAATAACGACGCCTTTCCCGGCAGCTAAGCCGTCCGCTTTAATTACCACGGGCAGCGAAAAGCTTTTTAGGGCTTCCATGGCTTCATCATAGCTGCTTACATTCTGAAAGCGAGCCGTTGGGATGGCGTGTTCTTGAAAGAAGGTTTTGGCGTATTGCTTGCTTCCCTCGAGTCTTGCCGCCTCAGCTGTCGGACCGGCGATGGCCAATCCTTGCGATTGAAACTAGTCAACAACACCCGCCACCAGCGGCGCCTCCGGGCCAATGATGGTAAGGTCCGCGCCGAGACTTCGGGCTACGGCATAGATGGAACTTGGAGTTGAGGCAGCCACGGGTAGGCATTGCGCCAAGCGCGCGATTCCGGGATTGCCTGGTAGTGCGTGGATGGTGGTTCCAGGAGTTTGCGACAAACGCCAAGCTAAGGCGTGTTCCCGCCCACCGGAGCCGACTAGAAGTATGTTCATTCAAAGGAAAGAAGCGGTTTTAGTCAAAGCTACAATAAGAGCGGGATGCATTACAAATACGATGTCGTAGTCGTAGGTGGCGGTCACGCCGGCTGCGAAGCGGCACGTGCTTCGTCTCGCCTGGGACTGAAAACGGCTTTAGTCACAATGAACGCGGACCTAATTGCACAAATGTCCTGTAATCCAGCAATCGGTGGAATTGCAAAGGGACACCTAGTGCGAGGAATTGATGCGTTGGGGGGCATTATGGGCGAAGTTGCCGATGCCGCTGGCATCCAGTTTCGGCTCTTGAATACGAGTCGCGGTCCCGCTGTATGGTCACCCCGAGCTCAATGCGATAAGAAGTTGTATCGCACAATGATGAAAGCTCGCTTGGAGGCTGAGCCGAATCTTTTCTTAAAGCAGGGCGAGGTTGCCGGGCTGTTAATCCGCGATAGGCGGGCTGTAGGTGTCGAACTGCGGGACGGGCGAACACTGACTTCGGGAGCCATCATCGTAACTACAGGTACATTCCTGAATGGAAAAGCCCATATAGGTGCCGAGCGTTATCTCTGTGGTCGCTCTGGAGAGTCGTCGTCCGTTGTTTTTGCCGATGCATTACGTGCCGCAGGGCTGAACTGGACGCGGCTGAAAACCGGAACGCCGCCCCGCCTCGATGGACGGACGATTCAGTGGGATGAATGTCAGTCGCAAAAGGGGGACGCATCGCCAACTCCGTTTTCTTTTTTGACTGACACGATCAAACAGCCACAAATTGAGTGTCACCTTACTTATACCTCGCCTGAAACACGTGAAGTGATATTACGAAGCCTTGATCGCTCGCCTTTATACAGCGGTCAAATTGAGGGAGTTGGTCCTCGTTACTGTCCATCGATCGAAGATAAGTATGTCAAGTTTCCCGACAAGAACCGGCATCAGTTATTTTTGGAACCGGAGGGTCTGGACACCAACGAAGTTTATGTAAACGGAATGTCCACAAGCATGCCGCTTGATGTGCAAGCCGAAATGTTGCACTCCGTACCCGGTCTGGAAATAGCTGAGATGATCCGCCCTGGCTATGCAATTGAGTACGACGCGATAGATCCTCGCGAACTTTGGCCGACTCTTGAAGTCAAGCAGATTCCTGGACTCTATCTGGCCGGACAAATTAACGGAACATCGGGTTATGAGGAGGCCGCATGTCAAGGCTTGTTGGCCGGGCTGAATGCGGCAGTCGCACTAGGTGGGCAGGATCCGGTGATTCTCGACCGCTCGGAAGCGTATATAGGCATTCTTATCGACGACCTTGTGATTAAAGGTGCTGACGAGCCTTATCGAATGTTTACCTCGCGGGCGGAATATCGTCTGAGCCTTCGTATCGACAATGCGGATGAGCGACTCACTCCAGTGGGCCGCCGACTTGGGTTAGTTAACGATGTGCGGTGGAGTCGTTTTTTGCGCAAAGCTGCCCAAAAAGCTGCGTTAGGGGTAGCTCTGGAACGAGAACATCGGAGTTCATGGTTGAAACGGCCCGAGTCTCATCTGGCAGACTTGCCTGAGTGGGTAGAGCAAGTGTTGGGCGAACCGCCGTTCGCGGGAGTGTTGGCTTCGGTTGAAACCGAAATTAAGTACGCAGGTTATATCGCGCAGCAAGACCGACATGTGGAGCATCTTCGAAATGCGGGTAACCATCGGATTCCAGGCGACTTCATCTTCGGCAAAGTACCCGGTCTTTCGCACGAGATAGGCGAGCGTCTTATGGCAGTGCGACCAGCAACCTTAGGGCAAGCAGCTAGGATTCCTGGCGTTACGCCAGCGGCCGTCGCGATTTTAGACGTGTATCTCCGAATCCAGCACGTTTAGGAATGTTTCACGTGAAACATTTGGTATTCTGAGTTCGCTTTGTCACGAGTCATTGCAATCGCAAATCAAAAAGGCGGTGTTGGAAAAACAACAACCGCTATTAACTTGGCTGCCTCGCTTGCAGCAAGTGATGTCTCTGTACTCTTGATTGACTCGGATCCGCAAGGAAACGCCACCACAGGTCTCGGAATTACGAAATCGTCGGAGCGCCCGACCTTGTTTGAAGTTTTATGCAGCGATATCGCTGTCTCCCAAGCAATTGTTCCAACCGAGATCCACGGACTGGACATCGTGCCTGCCGACAAGAACCTCGTAGGGGCCAATGTGGATCTTGTGCCCGTCCACAACCGTGAACACGTTTTAAAGAGAAAACTCGGCGAGATACGGGAAAAATACAACTATATTCTAATTGACTGTCCTCCAGCTCTGGATCTACTTACGCTTAATGCCCTCCTCGCGGCCGATTCCGTCTTAATCCCGATTCAATGCGAATTCTTCGCCCTAGAAGGCATTTCAGGCCTCATTGACACAATCGACAGAATCAAAGCTTCCTTTCCGCACAATCTGGCCATGGAAGGAATTCTACTCACGATGTATGACGACCGAACAAATCTCACGCGTCAAGTCGCCGCAGACCTACGAGAATTTTTTGGGAAGGACGTCTTTAGAACCGTGATTCCTAGAAGTATCCGTCTCGCTGAAGCGCCCAGCCACGGGAAGCCGATGATTTCGTATGATTTACGGTCAAAGGCTACGGAAAGCTACATTCAATTGGCGAAGGAGATTGTTGCCCGTGAACAAAAAGCCAGCGCTAGGTAAGGGGCTGGCGTCATTGCTCCCGGCCCGCCCAATACCAATCCAAGCGCCGGAGCAGCTCGTAATGCCGACTATCCCGGAGTTGCCGATCACTGAGATTGAAGTTAACCCAAATCAACCCAGGCGCGAATTTCGCGAGCAGCAGCTTCAGGAATTAGCCGCTTCCATCTCCAACGATGGAATTATTCAGCCTCTCCTGGTCCGCAAACTGGCAGGCGGCTACCAACTAGTCGCGGGTGAACGTCGGTTGCGGGCCGCGAAGCTTGCGGGTCTGACAAAAGTGCCGGTCGTTGTCCAAGAAATCAGCGATGAGCGGCTGCTAGAAGTCGCTTTAGTGGAGAACATACAGCGAGAAGACCTTCATCCGATAGAACTTGCGCAAGCGTTTCAACGACTCTCCCAGGAACTTGGTTTAAACCACGAGGACATCGGCAAACGTACCGGCAAAGACCGAGCGACGATCACCAATTCGATCAGGCTTCTTCAACTCGCTCCTGACTTGCAACAGATGGTAGCGGAGCGAAAACTTTCTCCAGGTCACGCGAGGGCTCTGCTGAAGCTCAAGACAGAAGAGGAACAGCGCAACATGGCATCGCAAGCGATTGCGGAAGGTTGGACCGTTCGCACAATGGAAAGCGCTGCCCAGCGCCCGACGGCGTCGCGCTCTCCGTCCCAGCCAGCGGAAATGGATCCAAATGTTAAAGCGGCCATTGAAGAGTTGGAGCGTGCACTAGGAACCCGCGTGAGAGTCGCCTCATCTCGACCGGGGGGCAAAGGCAAAATCGAAATCGAGTACTACGATACAGACGATCTAAACCGATTGTATACATACATTACTCGTCAGGATTAGCTCCCAGGAGCGCTAAAAGCGAAATCAATTCCTGTCGTATATGGGGAACTAAATCGTTCGACGGGAAGAGTTCCTGCTGAAGCTTTGGCTCTCGCCTTTGCTGATTTAAGCTTTGTCGCGCTCCCTCGATTGTGAATCGCTTGGTATATAGAAGGTCTTTGATTCGGAGAAGTAATTCGACATCTTTGCGCCGGAACAACCGATGTCCCGTGTCGGACTTCTTGGGCGACAAAGCAGGAAATTCAGATTCCCAAAATCGTAAGACGTACGGCTCAATTCCTACAAGCTTGCTGACTTCCCCAATCCGAAAATACAGCTTATCGGGAATCTCTACTGGTACGCCCTCCTGACTCATTCCTCTGAGGCCATGCTATCACCGCGTGTGCTCCCGGAGGTAACACGACAGCATGGGAATTAGCCGGCAACTCCACCTCCGCTCCGTCGATCGTGAGTCTTGTCAGCGCTGTACTAAAACGGGCAATCTCTCGCAATGGGCCAGCATAGTGAAGCCTAATAGTCTCTCCATGATACTCAGCCTTTTCGATCGCATTTGACGAACTAAGCAATTTGAATCGCGGCTCAGCATTCGCTCGCTCTAAAGTATGAGCACCCGCCGGAAGCCAAACAGTTCCATCTTCAGCAAACGGCCAAGGTTTCCCGTCAAGCAAACACTCGCCACTCCATCGGATACCTCCACCAAGCTTAGATTCAACAACAAGTTGAGACGCGACCCATGTCGCTTTAGAAAAATGAGCAGCGCCGCTACTTATAGGTAAATTGTCGTTCTTTTCGATGGAATTCTCGATATAAAGTCCGACTCGTCCAAAACTGTCCCCGGCTACATGAACTAAACCAAAAAGCTCAGAGCCAATCTGTTTTTTTGACGGATAACCATCCTGATATCGATCAACAATATTGACATCAATAGCAACGTTCCGAGTTCCTTCGTATTTTGATGCAATCAATGAGTATCTATCCGGTCCTCGATTCCATAAAGTCGCCGGATCTTCCACTAATAATGTGAATTGATGCCGTTTCTCTAAATCCGGAACACGCGATGTGTCTGCGCCAATCGCATCCCGCATGCCCGTATCCAGCTTGTCGTCAACGTGAGTTAAAACAACATCCAAATAGGGTTTATTCAACCGATACCGATCTGCCTCCGTCACCCACTCCTCCTGAAGATCACGCGCCATGTTAGCCCTGAAATCCAGAAACCTTCTTAATGACTCCGCGTCTTTGCGAGATCCCCAGAGTTCCAGCGGATCGAAGCCATTCGGAGATGCCTGAAACTTGGCCCGAACCACCTGATTCAATGGCGTAAATCGAGCAGGATTCGCTGCGCCCTCTAGGGATTCGTAATACAGTTCCGCGAAGTTTACTCCATCCCAATCAAACTTTCTGACCAGTTCACTCAATCCGCTACGAACAGCCGTAGAACATGCAGGGTCGGCTAAATTCATCAACTTGCGCCAGTCTAATTGAGCATCCTGCTGAAGTGCCGTTTTTTCGCGCCACTCCGGATGCTCCGACCAAAACCGGTCGCTAACATGGGGCAACTCAAGCCAGGCATAAACTAGAACGCCTTCCCGATGACACGCCGCAATCAGCTCGTTTAGATATTTTTCTCTTTCGGGATCGGGGTCGTAGAATTGCCATGCTGCCACGTGCAGGGCTGCAATCCCGGCTTTATGCCATCGTTTTGCAAACCAATTTACATCCACACGAGTGCGATAGGCGTAATCAAAGAACGCCCAAAGCCGATTTCCGCGAAACGGCAAATCGAACCCAATATCCCGGAGCGAGTGGATGAGAAACGGAAATCGTTCATAACCGTGCTTTCCAGGACTGGTCGCCACCCATAGGATCCCTCCGCTCCCCCGCTTCAGCCCAGCGACAACCTGGAGGCCCGACCATTTTTCGCGTGTAAATACCTGGGCGTCTGAGGGAATTCCAGTCTCAGGTATCTCAACTGCGGCCTCCCAGACCAGCCGGGTCGCGGGTTGGTGGCTGTCGACCAGTGAAGCAACTCGCGTAATCCGATCCCGCATTACAAAGCCGACGCTTCGCCCGAGCGGCGAATCACCCTCTAAGATTAAGAACGAACCCGCTTCTACCCTCTGCAGTACCGT
>CAXSIG010000003.1:19039-30876 GCA_964237255.1 uncultured Bryobacteraceae bacterium | reverse complement strand
AAGACCGCGCCCCGCTGAAATAACCCCCCGATGCTATATTGAGGGAGCGCGGGAGTAATTCAGCGGTAGAATGTCAGCTTCCCAAGCTGAACGTCGCGGGTTCGATCCCCGTCTCCCGCTCCAGAAAATCAACGCTTGAAAGCAACGTCTGACTTATTTAGACTTCGAGTCTGCGCGGTCTCGCCCTCGATCTGCCACAATTGTAATCTCTAAATCTTTGGCCTCCCGAATAATTCGTTGCACCAGGCTCGGACGGAATGCACGGCCTACTTGCTTTGGCCAACTAAGAAATATTTGAGTAATCGCATTGGCGCGGGCAAATTCGGCTAGTGCCTTTGCTTGGTCGTCTTCGTCGTTCTCTAAAATCCGTGTCTCTATATGAAGATCACGAGCAAAATTGAGATGTTTTTCGAGGCCTGTTGCTACAGGTTCGCGTGGTCGAATGGCTACCGCAAAGCATGAAGCTTTCAGATAGTCCGCTACTCGCTTCGCGCGACGGATCAGCGCCGCCGACGCGGGGTCTTCCGTTACCAGGATCAATATACTTTCCGACGAATGTCCGGAGTCGGCGCGAATGTCAACCTCATGCGCCGTTTGTCGCATTGCTAATTCACGAAGGGCGCGCAATGTCGGTTCGCGAAAGAAGTTCTCCATTGCGGTACGCGCTTTTTCCGGCGTGTAAACTACACCGCGTTCCATGCGCTTCAACAAGGCACGGGGCGTGACATCTACCATCACTACTTCCGCAGCCTGCTGCACCACCCAGTCCGGAACGGTTTCCCGAACCTGAATACCGGAGATCTGACGAACCTGATCGTTCAAGCTTTCCAGATGCTGAACGTTCATAGTCGTGTACACATCAATTCCATTCGTGAGAAGCAACTCGACATCTTCCCATCGCTTCCCGCGGAGCGAGCCGGGCACATTCGTGTGCGGATATTCATCAACCAGGGCGACACCGGGATGGCGCTCCACGATGGCATCGGCGTCCATTTCTTCAAAGCTGCTTCCTCGATACTCAATATGGTGCAAAGCCACGCGCTCCAGCCCGATAGTCTTCTCCGTGGTATCGGGCCGTGCGTGCGGTTCGAAATAACCGATCACCACGTCAATACCGTTCCGCTTGAGTTCTTGCCCGTCCTCCAGCATGCGATATGTCTTGCCCACGCCAGCCGCGTAGCCGAGATAAACCCGAAGTTTTCCTCTCAATGGGGAAAAACGCGAATATCGATTCCGCGCGGGTCGGCCAGCAATCGGTCAACTGGGCTCATCGTTAAAGCTTGCCAGGAAGACCGTCGCTGCCCATGGCCGATAAAGATTTGCGTCACACCGCGTGAAACTGCGAAATCCAGGATGGCTGCAATGACATCCTCGCTATCTAACTTTGTGACGTCTGCTCCCGCCTCCTTGGCCGCAGAAAAGTTGCGCTCCAGTGCTGCTTCATCTTCAGCCGAAAGATTTGGTTGAACTACGGCCGCCGCTAAAAGCTGGCCGTGGAATCGTTTTACGATTCGCTGTCCGCTGGCCAGCATCTTCGATGGGTTGGTCCGAGGGGTGAGGCAGATTAGAACGCGTTCGTTTGCTCCAAAAGACTGAGTAATATGGTTCGCTTGGAGATACTGTTCCAATTGGAAGTCAACCACGTCCGCGACTACAATTAGCGCAATCTCACGCAAAGCGGCAAATTGCCGGCATTGCTCCGGCGGAAGATCCAACTGCTCCGTCGGCGCATCCACAATGACGATCTCATCTGCTTTGCGGAGAAACTCAAGAGGCACTGTGTGGTGAACGTGCTTCCCCGTGATTGCTTCCACTTGTTGCTGGCGTTCGGCGATGAACTGCAAATTCACGGACGCGATGATATTGATTCCCGCGGCCAACAATTCTTCCACGTCCTGCCAACGCTCCGCATGCATTCCTCCCGGTGGATTCGTCGCGGACAACCCGTCCACCAGGCAGACTTGCGGAGCGCGTTTCAGAATGGAAGGCAGATCCATCTCGACGCCGCCGTTTCGTTCGCAAAAGGGAATCACCTCCATCTGATTCAGTAGAGGCGCGATTTCGAGAGTCACCTTCGGCTGGCTCGCTCCTACGATGACGTCCTGACCTCGTGCTTTGCGGCGCCGCGCCTCGTCTAACATTCGAAACGATTTACCTACGCCGGAGCTATATCCAAGAAACACTTTGAGGCGTGCCGCGCCGCTTTCCCGCTGTTCTAAGTCAAGCTCCCGCAGCAACCGTTCCGGATCAGGCCTTTGTCGCGCTTCCGGTTTCGGCATGGAACAAAAACTTTACCAGGATCCTTGTTTACCGCCCAGCCACCACAGCACTCCAAGAGTTGCGGTGTCCTGGTTGCGTTTCAACAGACCAGAGCGATCCGTTAAAAAGAACGGACGATTGCTCCAATCCCGGCGATACTCTGCGCGCAATTGGAAGCCGTCCGCAAATTGGTACGTAAGAGTGGTGGTACTGTCTTTGACAGCTTGTGTGGTACCTGAGAACAGACCCCCACGGTCTGACAAATATTCGAAGCGTTCCGCGAAGGCCCAAGCGTCTGTGAACTGATACTTTACGTATCCAGCCCCACCAATCACATGAGCAGGCGACGAATTCGAGTAGTTTCGATTCACTACATAATCGCCTTCACCTAGGAAGGTGAGTTTGGGAGTGATGTTCCACGTCGCATAGGTGTCGAAGATATGCTCCTTTCCGTTCGGGCGGGGGAGCACAGGAGTAGCGGACAGCCCGGGCTGTGTCGCCAATGTCGGCAACCCGGGATTATAAATCGGCTGTGAGTCCCGTCCCTCTTCGCCCACGTAGTAGTTTGCTTGCCACGTCAAGCTCTTTGTGGGCTTGATGGTAAACAAGAATGCGTTAGATTTAAGCCCGTTGAAGTCTTCTGTCTGGTTCGCGCCATTGACCAGCCAGTATTGGAACGTGAACTTATCATTGAAAGCATAAGTCGCTCGCACGCCCATGTGATAAAAGGGCAAGTAGTTGAAGAAATAAGAACGGGAATAGTTAAGCTGGTCTTTCGTGTAATTACCCTCCGGCCCTAGAGCGCTGGAGAACTTGCCGAAGTCGACGCTCAATCCCTTACCAATAGGAGCGACCACAGTTCCGTAGGCTTGAAAGATGTTCCGGTAGACCTGAGGCCGAAGCTCGTTCTGCGCTCCTCCCTGTAGAGTCTCCGTGTTCTGCCCAAACATTAGATCCAAACGGTATCCGAACCGTTTTGAGAGTGAGGCATCCGTTGAACGCTCAATCACCAAGCCAGTTTGATTTAGTGAAAAGTTGTTATCCAGGACATCGTCGGCGCGAAGCAAATTGATGCGCCCTAAAGGCCGGTTGAAGTTATAGCCGTAGTAACCGTCGACGTACGCATTGATCGTGGCGCCAGAGAAGATACTCGAACCCGTATCGGTTGTAGGGGGAGCCTTCGACGGTGCAGGGGCGTTCGAAGAGGCAACCGTCTGCTGAATGGCCGGCGATTCCAGCGCCGCGAGACGTTTTTCTAAGCCTTCAATGCGGCGCAGAAGTTCCGCCTCTCGGTCTGTTTGGGCAACCAACGGAAACACCAAGAAAAAAATCAATGATAGCTGTTTAAACATAGGTTTATCGTTTGGAAGTAGGAAACTGCTGATCGAGAGCGCGATTTGTTTCGAGTACGTTGACACGCGGCTCGCCAAGAAATCCCATATCGCGTCCTTCGGTATGAGCCTGTATGATTTGAAGAATTTGTTCTCTAGATACCTGCCGCGCCTCGGCAACTCGCCCAGCCTGCGCGACAGCAGTAGCAGGACTAATGTGCGGATCCAGGCCGCTCCCACTTGCCGTGACCGCGTCGGAAGGAATCGGGTCAGTGTAACCGGGGTTTTGTTTATGAAACTCGGAGATGGAGGCTTTGGTACGGTCGATCAACTTCGCGTTCGTCGGCCCATAGTTGGAGCCTGAAGAAGATCCACCGTCATACCCATCATTACCGGCCGCTGAAGGGCGTGGATGCAGATATTCGGGCTTCGAAAAATTTTGCCCGATTAATTCCGACCCCACCGCTTTGCCGTCCTGAATGACCAAGCTGCCGTAGGCCTGCTTATGAAAGAATACCGAGCAAATGCCGGCGATTACAACCGGATAGATAAGCCCGGTTAACGCCGTGAAAAATAACATGATTCGTAAAGCGGGAAGCAATTGTCCGAACATAAAATCTCCTTAAGCCAGATGTGTGAGAACTAAGAGACGGTCAATAATCCAAATGCCCGGAAACGGAGCGATGAGTCCGCCGACACCATAGATCAGCAGATTGCGGCGCAACAGTGAGGCAGCACCTACCGGACGGTATCGCACACCGCGCAGCGCTAATGGAACCAGCGCAATAATGATCAGCGCGTTAAAAATGACGGCGGCTAATACGGCGCTTTCCGGTGAATGAAGCCGCATAATATTCAGCGCTCCCAGTGAAGGATAAGTCGCCAGGAACATCGCCGGGATGATCGCGAAATATTTTGCCACATCGTTTGCGATGGAGAACGTGGTCAGCGCGCCGCGCGTGATGAGCAACTGCTTCCCGATAGCAACCACCTCAATCAGCTTGGTCGGATTGCTGTCCAGGTCCACCATGTTGCCGGCCTCTTTGGCTGCCATGGTTCCGGTGTTCATCGCAAGACCGACATCGGCTTGCGCCAAGGCCGGAGCATCGTTCGTGCCGTCGCCAGTCATTGCTACCAGTCGCCCTTCGCTCTGTTCGCGCTTGATGTAGTCGAGCTTGTCTTTCGGCGTCGCCTGCGCCAGGAAGTCGTCCACACCGGCTTCCGCTGCAATCGCAGCCGCCGTGAGGGGATTGTCGCCGGTGATCATCACGCTTCGGATACCCATCGCTCGCAACTGCCCGATGCGCTCCTTCATCCCGCCCTTCACTACGTCTTTCAAATGAACGATGCCCAGCAGGCTTGAGCCATCCGCCACAGCTAAGGGCGTACCACCGGAGCGAGACACCTTGTCGGAAATCTCTCTAGATCCCTCCGGGACGCGGCCGCCGTGCTCCCGGACGAAGTTCATGATGGCCTCGGTCGCGCCTTTGCGAAGTTCACGGCCGTCCATGTCTACGCCGCTCATACGCGTATACGCGGAGAAAGCGATAAACGTAGCGTTCTGATCGGACAGCTCACGCCCGCGAATATTGTGCTTTTCTTTCGCCAGCACCACCACGGAACGGCCCTCCGGCGTTTCATCCGCCAAACTAGCCAACTGCGCGGCATCCGCCAAGTCGCGCTCGCTCACTCCGTCGGCAGGAAGAAATTCCACCGCCTGCCGATTGCCCATTGTGATGGTTCCGGTTTTATCGAGCAGTAGCGTATTGACATCGCCCGAGGCTTCCACGGCGCGCCCGCTCATTGCCAGTACGTTGTGCTGCATCACGCGGTCCATGCCGGCAATTCCGATTGCCGAAAGCAGGCCGCCGATGGTCGTCGGAATCAAGCAAACCAGTAGCGACACCAACACGGCCACGGATGGCACAGCGCCGATTCCGGCCGACGCGACGCTATACGTGGCGAACGGTTGCAATGTAACAACAGCGAGCAAGAAGATCAGGGTAAGACCGGCGATCAAGATGTTCAGAGCAATCTCATTCGGAGTCTTCTGTCGCTGCGCGCCTTCGACCAGCGCAATCATTCGGTCTAGGAATGTTTCGCCGGGGTTGGACGTGATCTTCACTGTTACCTGATCGGACAAGACGCGCGTGCCGCCCGTAACCGCGCTGCGGTCGCCGCCGGATTCACGGATCACCGGCGCGCTCTCGCCCGTTATGACGGATTCATCAATCGTAGCGATCCCTTCGATGACTTCTCCATCACCCGGAATTAAGTCGCCCGCTTCGCAGATGACCACATCGCCCGCGCGAAGTTGCGACGAAGACACCGATTCCATCCGCCCATTTGCTCCAACTCGTTTGGCCGGCGCGTCCGTCTTGGTTTTACGAAGCGAGTCCGCCTGCGCTTTACCGCGTGCTTCCGCCATACCTTCGGCAAAGTTGGCGAAGACGACGGTGAACCAGAGCCACAGGGCAATCTGGAATGTAAAACCCGTGCTGGCGGCGTGCGTGAAAGCATCCCGGAAGACCAATACAGTGGTGATTGCCGCACCAATCTCGACGACGAAAATCACCGGGTTTTTAGCCAGTGTTAACGGATTCAATTTCCGGAGCGATTCCACCATCGCACGCCGCAAGATTTCCGGATCGAAGAGTGGACGCGCTCGCGCCAATTTCTGCGGAATCAAAGCCGTTGGTGGTTCGTGTACGGGAGAAGGGAAAGTGGTAGCCATGATGTTGTTGTGTCCTTTCGTTAGGAGAAGAGCTTGCCCGACGCGACCAGAAAATGCTCAACCACTGGTCCCAGAGCAAGCGCGGGGAAAAACGTCAGTGCGCCGACGATGATGATTGTTCCGATCAGCAGCGTGACAAAGAGTGGACCGTTGGTTGGGAAGGTTCCGCTTGTTGCCGGTACACGCCGCTTTGCCGCCAAGCTTCCGGAGGCGGCCAGCAATGGAAGCAGAAATAAGAAGCGGCCCACCAGCATGGCAATTCCCATGGAGCCGTTGAACCATGGCGTATTTGTGTTTAAGCCGGCGAACGCACTGCCATTGTTGCCGGTCGCGCTTGAATAGGCATAGAGCAATTCCGCGAATCCATGAGGGCCGCCATTATTTGTATTTGAGACAGGCGGCACGCTGGTCGTCGGCTGCGGTTTGGTCGACGCCGCGGCAGGATTTAAGTACTTCGAATGGTCCCAATCGAATTGCGCCGCGGCAGCGATGCCCGTGAATAGCAAAACGCTGGCAGCCGTTGCGATCAAAGCCAACATCGCCATCTTTACCTCTTTTCCCTCTATCTTCTTGCCGAGATACTCCGGCGTGCGGCCCACCATAAGCCCGGCGATAAACACGGCGAGAATCGCGTAGAGAAGAATTCCATAGAGTCCAGCGCCGGTTCCGCCGAAGATGACTTCACCGGTTTCGATGTTGAACAAAGGAGGCAGCCCGCCCAAGGGCGTATAGCTGTCATGCATCGAATTCACAGCGCCGCAGCTGGCGTCTGTAGTAACAATAGCGAACAGCGCGGACGAGGCAATCCCGAATCGCACTTCCTTGCCCTCCATGTTTCCTCCCGACTGCGCATCCGTCGCTTGGCTCGCGATGCCTAACCTTGTCAGATTTGGATTGCCGGATTGTTCCGCGGGATAAGTTACAAACACACCGGCCAAAAACAAAACGAAAAACGCGGCAAGTATGGCCCAACCCTGGCGCGTGTCTTTCACCATACGTCCGAACGTGTAGGTCAAGCCGGCAGGAATCACAAAGATTATCAGCATCTGGACAAAGTTCGTGAGTGGCGTTGGATTCTCAAACGGGTGCGCCGAATTCGCATTAAAGAATCCGCCTCCGTTCGTTCCAATCATCTTGATCGCTTCTTGCGACGCGACCGGCCCCTGAGGAATTGTTTGTGTTGCACCTTCCAAGGTCTTAACGATTGTGTTCGGCTCGAAATTTTGAATTACGCCTTGCGAGCAAAGAAACAACGCACCCAGTAAAGAGAGCGGGAGAAACAGGTAAAGTACGGCACGAGTAACGTCGACCCAGAAGTTCCCGATATCGGACGCCTGTTGTCGCGCAAACCGACGAACAACTGCAATAGCAGCCGCAACGCCAGCCGCGGCGGAGACAAAATTCTGAACGGTAAGCGCCGCCATCTGTACCAGGTAGCTCAATGTCGACTCGCCGCCATACGACTGCCAATTCGTATTCGTGACAAAACTGTTGGCCGTGTTAAACGCTAGGTCTGGAGTCACGTTAGGCGTACCGAAGTTTTGCGGATTAAGCGGCAAATGCCCTTGTAACCGCTGCAGCAAGTACGCCAGGACGAATCCCACGACGCTGAAAGCCAGCAAGCTTCCCGCATACTGTGTCCATCGCTGGCCGGAACCTTCGCGAATGCCGGCTATCCGATACGTAAACACTTCCAACCACCGAAGAACCGGATGCAAGAACGTCCGCTCGCCTTCGAATAATCGCGCCATGAAAAGTCCCATTGGCTTCACCGTGAGAAGCAGAATGGCGCAATACACCACGATTAAAATCAATCCAAAACCAGTCATTTAGAAGCGCTCCGGGCGCAACAGCGCATAGATCAAATACGCGAACAGGAACAGGCAAGCAATGCCTGCCAGTAGGTAATCCATACAAACCTCCTTAGAGTCCGTCGCAGGCTTTGGTGAACAGCCAGCAAAGGTAGAAAAACAGGAATGTCAGCAGAACGTAGAAAAGGTCAGCCACAGCCCAAGTATGGAAAGACTGGCATGAGGAAGGCATGATGAAGAGGCTATTTTTTTGCCCGCCTGCGACTGGCACGCTTCCGCTCTATTGCTTATCGCTTTCTTGTGTAGGAAGAAACAAAATAATTCGAACACCAGGGTCCGGCGTGTTTTCGGCCCAGATCTTTCCGCCTTGCGATTCGAGAATACTCCGAGCGATCGCTAAGCCCACGCCAGTGCCGGTGACTCGATCCCGATTCTCGTTTGCGCGGTAATACCGTTCGAAGATCCGGCGCAGGTCCGTTTCTGTGATGGTGCATCCCCGGTTGGAAACCGCAACAGTTAAACCTTTACTGGTCGATTCGGACTGGATCAAGATCGGGGTGCCGGGGTCGGAGTATTTGAGTGCGTTGTCTAAGACTTGCGTGAGAGCGATGGAAGTCAGCTTTGCGTCGGCATAAGTGAGCAAATCGGGTGTAACTTTTTGAACGATGGTCCTGTTGCCAATCGCACCGCGCAACGAATCGAGCGACATGTCAACGATTTCTGAAATTGGAAGCACGCGCGGCGCGGGGAACAAAAAGCCTGCCTCAAGCCGAGCCATCTGTAGCGCTTCAGAGACCAACCTGATAAGACGGTTTGCTTCCTCATTTATTACTTCGATTAACTCGCGTCGAGTAGCCTCGTCTCCCACCCCTTCGCATAGCGCTCCAGCGGCAACCTTCACGGAAGTGAGCGGCGTCTTAAATTCGTGCGCGATTGCCTCAAGGAGAGTTGCCCTCAACACTTCGGCTTTCTTCTCCAGCGTTGCGGCATGGGATGCCTCGATCATTCGGGACCGCTCGAGAGCAATCGCACAAAGGTTGGCAAGCGAGTGCAGTGTGGAATCCGAAAGCGTGTCACCTCGCACTGCCAGACTGCCGATCACGTCGCGGCCTAAGGAAATTGACAACACCGTAGTCCGGGATTTCGGGTCCTCAAACCTGGTCCCGTTTCGGGCAGATTGTCTTAGCCGTTCGTCCCAATCCGTCATCTCGGGATCTCCGGCACGACCGATCTGATCGGTTTCTCCAACAAGAACGGAAACAGAAGAGAAGTCGAAAGCGCGGGCCACCTGAATAGGAAGCTCAAACGCAACCGACTCCGATGAAGTATTCATCAAGACGGCCCGGCTTAACGAGTAGAGCCGCTCGATTTCCCGCCCACGACTGATAGACACCTCTCGTTGTTCTCGCGCCTTGGATGAGAGCTTACCTACCGTCACGGACGTCACGAGGAAAACGAGAAGGGCGATTAAGTCTTCAGGGCTGACGATCGAGAACTGAAAAAGCGGAGGAAGAAAGAAATAATTCAGCGCAACCGAAGCCACCAGCGATAGAACAATCGCCTCAGGCAATTCAGCGAAAGTGGCCGTAAAAAGCACTCCGAGTATATAGCTGAGCGCGGCGCTGGTTGAGTTGATCGGGATACGCATCCCGAAATAGGTGACCAGAACCAGGAATATCAGGACGCTTGCAACGACCAAAATTCTCTGTCGACTTCTCATGGAATGTTCCTCGGTTCGAATGGGGCGAATCCCGATATCAAACAGCTTGATCGGGACCTTCCAGGAACCGATAACCCACATACGGCTCCGTTTGTATATAGATCGGCTCAGCCGCAACGTCTCCGATTTTCTTGCGTAGTTGCCGCATAAAGGTGCGTAGATACTCCACCTCCGCGCCGTACTCGGCTCCCCAGACTGCGCGAAGCAGAGTGGTGTGCGTCACGGGATATCCCAAATGCGACATTAGATAGTGAAGAATTTCGAACTCTTTTGGGGTGAGCCGCACTTGCTTCCCGGATTTGAGCAAGCGCCGTTTTTCCGTGTGTAGTTCCAAGTCGCCCACCCGAATGATGGTCTTTAATTCGCCGGCCCGCTGCAGCGCATGCGACCTCCGCACGGCGGAGCGAATTCTTGCCGCCAGTTCCTTGGCTTCGAACGGCTTCGTGATGTAATCGTCCGCGCCGGCATCTAGAGCCTCAACCTTCTTTTCCTGTTGATCCTGCACGGTTAGCATCAAAATATTCAGAGACGGAACCAACTGGCGTATGGCACGGCAGGCCGCGATTCCGCCCATTCCCGGCATATTAATGTCGAGCAGGACAACATCGAATTCCTCCCGACGAAGTATCTCCAATGCGTCCTCGCCGCTCGGTTCGCTTTTTGCGGCAAAACCGAACGCTCTGAGCGTCGTACCGAGAACTCGTCTCAATGCGCTGTCGTCATCTACAACCAGGATTCTTCCTTGTGGCTCAGTCATTTACTTTGTCTTTGACCAGTTGTTACAAGTTCACGCTAACAAAGCTCGCATGAGGAAGACATGAGGACAATCCTTTCTTCTCGTCATGACTTCCTCACGATGGCGGGCAATTTCGCATTGGTATCGCGCTGGTCTCAGCTAGCGCCAGTTCGATTCGTGTGCGAATGTTTCACGACATGGCATTAACCGCGTTAGATTGTAAGGGCGAGATGTCACATTGGCACGAATGAAAGACGTCGCTGACCGTGTCGGCGTCGCGGAATCTACTGTTTCGCATGTTGTAAACGGCACGCGCTTTGTATCGCCCGAAATGCGGGAAAAGATCTTGCGGGCGATGCAGGACTTGAATTACCACGGCAACGCGCACGCCCGTCGGCTGGCCCGCGGTGCCAGCGATTTCCTTGGCCTGATCATTTCCGATATCGAGAACCCTTTCTTTCCGGGCCTAATCAAGGCGTTTGAGGCCGCCGCGTTGCCGCACGGATACGATGTGCTTCTTTCCACCACGAACTACGAAACATTGAGAACGGAAAATTCGTTTCGGAAGATGATCGAGAACAAAACTCCCGGAGTGGCCGTGATGACATCGCGTGTCGATCCATCCATGGCGGAGTTGCTGGAGCGCAATGGCATTGCTTCGGTATTTCTCGATTTTGGAAGTGTAGGCGACCTGCGCGGCAACGTGCGGATCAACTACGCAAAGGGAACGAACGAAGCGATCAACTATCTTCATCACCTGGGGCATCGCCGCTTCGCATTCATAGCGGGTCCGCAAAATCGGCCTTCTCACCGGGCGTATCGACAGTCCGTTAGCTGGGCGTTAAAGGAAGCCGGTTTGGAGCCGCAAATACTGGAAGGCGAGAATGACGTGGCAAGCGGCGACCGTGCGGTCCAACGCCTTTTAACAGGTCGAACCTTTCCCACGGCCGTCTTGTGTAGCAACGATCTGACAGCTATCGGTGCTTTGCGGGCTTTGCTTCGAGCCGGAATTCACGTGCCGGACGATGTGTCTGTAGTGGGTGCGGACGACATTCCATTCGCGTCGCTTACACAACCGCCGCTTACTACCGTCCGGATTCCAAGGGAGAAATTAGGCCACCTTGCGTTTCATGCTCTACACCGCATGCTGCGGGATAAGAACGCAGGTTCGGAGGAATTATTGGACACGGAATTAGTGATTCGGCAATCCACGGGAGCGGCGGCGAAGACGGCGGATTATTCGCCC
>CAXSIG010000003.1:6661-18992 GCA_964237255.1 uncultured Bryobacteraceae bacterium | reverse complement strand
TAGTGCAACGGGACGTGTAAAAAGCCGCGTTCGCCACAAGTAGTACAGCAAGCCCAACCCAAGCCAGCAGAAGCCTACTACCTTTGCGGGCGTCCGAAGGCTCCACCAGATATACCCGCAGACGAGTGCGCCCGTGAGCGGTGCGAGCAGATTTTTCAGGACACTCCCCAATGCCCGGGACTCGCCGCGTATGTAATAGCGTCCGATTACCGAAAAGTTGACACCGATGAATGCGATGAACGCTCCGAAGTTCACCAACTCCGCGCCAACTTGATAGCTCATCAGCAGTGCGCCGATTACGCAGATGGCGCCGGTGAGCCAGATGTTGTAAACGGGCGTGTTGCGAACGGGATCAAGGAAGCCGAAGAAGCGCCGCGGGATCGCGTTGTCGCGGCCCATCGCATAAAGCAAACGCACAGCCCCCACTTGGGCTCCTAAGCTCGATCCCACAGTCGCGACCAGCAGAGTAAAGTTCATTACCTGAAACATCAGCGGTCCCCCTGCGCGTCCTGCGGCAGATACGAACGCCGTATCCGCATCCGGAAATGTGCGGAAATCCGGCCAGATGAGTTGGCCCGCGTAAACCTCCAGACATCCGAGTACACCCGTTATCGCGCAAAGGAGCACTGTTGCCAGCAGCACGTTACGACGTGGATTCTCTACGTCTTCAGATAACGTGCTAATACTGTCGAAGCCCATATATGTCAGAACCGCGATCGACGTACCTGTGCTCACTAAAGGCCAGGAGAAAGTCGCGGGATCATAGAACGGCTTTGTGGAGAGGAGCGATGACCAGCCGAAGTGTCTGGTCAAATAACCGACCGCCGTTACAAAGAATGCAATCAACACGGCACTCATTCCGATAGTCATTACCAAGTTGGCCCGGGCCGTCGCTTCAATCCCCCGGAGGTTGATCAAAGTGAATAGCAACGCGAAGAACAAGACCCAAACGAAGTACGGCAGCGGAGCGATGTTCATCGCTGCTTTGCTGCACCAAATTGTTCCAATGGTAGGGCTCAGCAGATAATCCAACACAATGCTCCATCCGGTGAGGAATCCAAGGTGCGGACTCAGTTCTCTCCCGACGTACGCATAGGCCGACCCCGCCGTTGGATGCGCGTTAGCCATACGACCATAGCTCACGGCAGTAAGAACCATCGCAAACATCCCGATCAATATAGTGGTCGCGACATACCCTTGCGCTACCGTGTCGACCACGCCAAACGCGGGCAGCGGTGCCGTTGGCTGAATCACGATGATGCCGTAAAGCAGCAGGTCTCGTAACGTGAGGACCCGTCGGATCTGGCTCACTGTGTCAGCCGCAGCGTCTGCATTTGCCAGTGTTCGATTTTGACTGAGGCTTTTCCCGCCGAGACCGTTGCGGGGGCGAGGTCGGTTTCGATATGGGTGATCTGCTTGGCAGACTTCACGCCGGTCGCGAGGCGTACTTCGTAAATTTGCGGCGAGGAGGAAAGGTTCCACACTCGCGAAACGAACCCATTCCCGATACCGTCTTCGGAAGGTTTGAACGCCCACAGGAGCACGTCAGGATTGGAGAGCGAGACCAATGAATATTGCTTACCGGGAAGCGTCCCGCCTGCACGAATCCACTCGGAGACTACCGGGTTTTGATGCTCCATGGCAAATCTCATTGCATGCGCGGCGTTATAGCCCGTGTGAGTTTCAAGCGCGAATCGCTGAAGGAAGTGTGTATCGCCGCCCTGTTTCGCGATGCCCGCCTGGGGTGCATCGATCTGACCTCCCGCGAGCACTTGGATCTGGGGAGTCTGTGTGTCCAATCGCGAAACGCCGTCGACGATCGTGCTATCGCCGAGCTTCATGAAGGCCAAATCGCGGTTGGAAAGCGTTACTCCAGCGCCATCCAGGCCGCTCATGTCGGCGAAATGATTCAGCGTGAGCCACTCCAAACGCGACATCGTAGGTGAGTACACGCCGCCTTCGGCCAGCAACTTCGCGCGGACAATGGCTCCTACTTCTTCATGGTGTACATCGGGCTGTTTGATGTTGAAAGAAAAACTCCAGGTGTGCGTGCCGTCGAAGTTCTCCGTAATTTCATTGCTTAAGTCAATCCGTCGTGAATCACGAAATAGCGTGATGCGGCTAGTATGTGCGAGTGGGCTGGTGCCTGTTGCCTTGACCGTCACAGAGACTGGCCCGGCGTTTTCCACGTTCAATTGGCCGGGGTCCTGTCCTAGATCATTGATGAATAACCGGCCATTCTGTAGACTGCCCGCGAACTCACGGTTGCCCTGCGTCTTATCGATCAGACTACGAATAGCTCCGCGATCTTCAAGTCGCATCCGATAGATCGCGCTCTCCAGGGTATTTCCCGTTAACTGAGCGGCAACGGGGAACTCTCGTCCTTTTCCATCGACCACTTCGAACACCTTGTAACCCACAGGAGGCAAGTTAGCCGCGTGCACTCGTAGAGACCGGCGCTCGCCCGAAAGAACCATCAACTGCGAGGGCGCTTCTTCTCCCGTAGATAGATCAATCACATGCACAGGCCCAGAGCCTTCGTAAGCGACATCCGCAAAGTCCGTGCGGCTCCAACCAAGCGGGTTGAACGCGTAGAAGCGGCGGTTTGTGCCGGCACTCTGAATCAGGCCGCCAAGCGCATAGGAAGCATCGGCGTGCAAGGTATCTACGTAAGTCTCTATGTTCGCCGCGATCTTGCGACCCCAAGCGGCTCGTCGTTCGCGACTGACCGGCTTTCCATCGGCTGTCCAGTTGTGTTCCCAGAACATGCCCAAGCCCATCCAGGCCTGATCGCGGGCTGCTTCACGGCCATTCATAAACTCCGGCCATCGGAGCGAAACGACGGACGCCATTGCTTCGGCGGCGCGCAGCTTCTCGACGGCACGGCGCACCCGTGAGGACATTTCGGAAACGGATGCCGTGTACAAATCCCACTCGTTCCCGAACCCAGCCGAGTACTCCGGCAGCTGTTTCCCGTGAGTAGTCTCGAAATCGCGGAAGAAGTCGTTGATGTTCGAAACGATTACCTTTCGCTGCGAAGTTGTCTTCTCCTGCGCGGTCTTGACGAACTCCTCGGTTAGGGTCTTCAAGTCATCCCATCCTTTGCCGAAGATGCCGATTACGGAATAAGGATAGAGCTGCTGAAACGTCCCGTTTGAAGAGACAAAATCAATTTCCTTCTCAGGGATACGCGCTTCCGCGTACCCGCCCATAGTACGCGCGCCGGAATCCGCAACCAGCATTGAATTCCATTTCATCAGGATGCGGCTGCCGTCGTCTCCTTTCCACCAATAGATCTCGTGAGGACGCTTGCCGTTCCGCGGAATCTTGGTAAGACAACCGCAGATTCCCTTCCAACTGTATTGCGCGCCTGATCCGGCCCACAGCATTCCAAGGCCATACGGAATGGTCTGATCCTCCATGGCGATTGCGAGCGGAATGCGAAACCCGAAGCGACGCTCCAGCGTGCCCGCGTAGTACATCCCCCGCAGTACCGCTTCCGTAGGTGTCCCGCCGTACGTCGCTACCAGTGCGTTCAATGGGACGCTGAAATGTCCGTCTTTCACGCGATCCATCAACCGTTGGAACTGCGCGGGTGTCTTGTTGTGTTCGTAGATCCAGTACCAAAGCGTTCCATCCGGATTCCATCGGCTTTGAAACTCTTGCGGATTGCTCTGCGTCTTGTCCGCTAGATCGAGATAGTAATCGATCATCTCCATAAACGCCTGCCGATACGCTTCTTCATCGGCGGTCCACATGTAATCCGTGTGATCGTCCGGCGCGATGTAAATGCGGGTTTGCTGCGCGGCAACTAACCCGACAGTCGCGAGCGCAAGTACCGTTAATTTGAGCAGCAAGGCCCCGGTTCCAATCGGATGGTTTGTATTTGCGACTTAGCCGCGCGCATGGAAACGGCCCCGTTCTTCACTTCCAGAGGAGCGCGGTCCGTTTCCACATGGGTCGCCGCAGTCGCATTCACAATCTTCTGTTTGAGTGAAACCGAATACTCCTCCTGCGTTGAAGACAGGTTCCAGAATCGTGCAATCAGATTACCCAGCGCACCATCTTCGGCCGGCTTCAATGCCCAGAGAAGGACATTCGGATTCGTGGAGGAAAGCATTGAATATTCCGATTGCGCATACGTACCCCCTTCCCGCAGCCATCCGGTAATCGGAGGATTCTGATGCTCCAGCGCAAACCGCATCGCTTGCGGCGCGCTGTATCCCGAGTGCGTCGTCAACGCGAAGCGCTGTAAGAAGTACGAATCGCCGCCCTGCTTATGTATCCCGAGACTCGATCCATCTACTTGCCCACCGGCTAACACGCTGATCTGCGGCGTATTCACATCCAGGTTAGACACTCCATCCACAATCGAACTAGTTCCCAACTTCATGAATGCCAAGTCGCTACTGGAGAGCGTCACTCCGGCCTTGTCCGCTCCGCTCATATCGACGAAATGATTTAGCGTCAACCAATCCAGGCGCGACATGGTGGGCGAGTAATGGCCGCCTTCGCCCAACAACCGCGCCCGAATCACCGCTCCTACTTCTTCGTGCCAAACGTCGGGATTGGTCAGATTGAAACGAAAACTCCAGGTATGCGTGCCATCGAAGTTCTGCTCAATCTCATTCCGTATATCGATCGCGCGCTCATCACGCGTTAACGTGACGCGAGTGGTGTGCGTGAGGGGTCCATCGGAGTGGGCTTTCAGTGTGACCGATACCGGCCCCGCATTCTCCACTTCCACACTCCCCTGTTCCGGCCCGAAATCGTTCAGTGCGCGCCCTGCAAACTCGCGGTTCTTCTGCCCCTTATCGACCAAGCTTCGAACCGCACCGTTCCCGTCCAGCTTGACAATATATTGGCTACTCTCCATCACGTTCCCGTTCACCGAAGCAGCTGGCGAGAAGGCTTGTGCGGCTCCATTCCGGATTTCGTAAACGCGATACCCAACAGCTGGTAAGCCGCTGGCCAGAATCCGCAGCCAACGTTGCCCCGCCGTCCAAACGATCTGCGACGTAACCTCCTGCCCCGTGCTCACATCGACGATATGAACCGGCTCCGCAGAGCTCCACGCAATATCCGCCACCGACGTCCTTGTCCAGCCAAGCGGATTAAAAACGTAGAAACGTCGATTGGTTCCGGCAGTCGCAATCATACTTCCCAACGCGTCCGCTGCGTCAGAATGCAACCGATCAACATAGTCCTCCACCTGTCCAGCAACCTTCTTTCCCCACCGAACGCGATCTGCCCGTGCAATCGGGCCATCCGCGGTCCAGTCGTGCTCCCAAAAAATTCCAAGCGCCATCCAGGCATCGTCTCTGGCCTGCTTGCGGCTGTCCATGAAATGGGGCTGCTTGGATATGACAAGCGACGCCAACGCCTCAGCCCCGCGAAGCTTCTCCACCGCGCGACGGACGCGGGCAGCCACCTCACTGACAGAAGCCGTATACATGTCCCATTCATTCCCGAAGCTTCCCGACCATTCGGGGAGGGTCGCGCCATATGTCTTTTCGAAATCCTGAAAGAAGTCGACCATGTTGGAGACAATGACCTTCCGATTCGACGTGGTCTCCCGCCGAGCCACGATGGGGAACTGATCCGTGTAAGTCTCCAGGTCGTCCCCACCCTTGCCGAAAACGCCGATTACGTTGTACGGATAAGCCTTCAGAAATGCCGGGTCCGTCTCCACGTGGTGAATCGCTTTGGTGAGGTCTCGCGCTTCCAGATAAGTACCCATCAGGTTGCGCCCTGGTGTAAGCGCGTTCCACTTCATCAGGATGCGGCTCCCGTCGTCGCCCTTCCACCAGTAGATGTCGTGCGGTCTCACGCCGTATTGCGTGATCTTTGTTGCGCATCCGCAAATACCTTTCCAGCTATACTTCGCTCCCGCTCCCGCCCAGAGCGCGCCCAGGCCATAGGGCATGGTTTGATCTTCCATCGCGATCGCAAGCGGTATCTTCACATCGAACCGGCGCTCCAGCGAACCCGCATAGTACATGCCCCGCAGCACCGCCTCCGTGGGTGTCCCGCCATATGTGGAGACCAGCGCATTCATGGGAAAACTGATGTGCCCATCCTTGACCCTCGCGATCAAGCGCGCAAACTCGGCCGGAGTCTTCTCCTGCTCATAGGTGCGGAGCCAGAAACTTCCGTCGGCATGCCAACGGCCCTGGAATGCAGATGGCTCCCTCGCAGTTTTGTCAGCCTGGTCCAGGTAGTAATCCAGCATGCGAACGAAAGATCTTCGATACGTTTCCTCATCGCCGGTCCACATGTAGTCGGTGTGATCGTCCGGTGCGATGTAGATCCGGCGTTCCTGCGCGACGGCGCTCGTAATTGTGAGAACCGCGAGCGCCGCAACTCCGAGTTTGCCCATTAGAAGTGAATCTTCAACGCTACCTGACCGATGCGCGGATCGCGAGCGGACGTAACACGCGCGAATGTGCCGGAAGTGAAGTTGCCCACCGGATTTGTAAACTGAGCATGGTTGAAGACATTGAAAAACTCCACGCGTAGCTCGCTATAGAATCGCTCCTTGAAGTGGTTCCGCTTTACGAGCGAGGCGTCGAAATTCTCTAGGCCGGGCCCATGGAAGAACCGCCGGTTCGCGTTGCCCGCCACGCCCAAGACTTCCGCTGAAAACGGCGACTTGTCGAAGAACAAATGAGTGGATGTATCGCGTGGATCAAGTAGATGAATCGCTGTCCCGTCGTAATTTGGACGGTCGATGCCGCCGGTTCCCACTAGTGACCGGTCGCCGGACGCGGTGAGCGTAATCGGTAAGCCCGTGGTGAAGCGACTGATACCGGAAAGCTCCCAACCGCCAAGCAAAGCGCGTCCCCTATGTCCAGGAGCAAACTTTTCGAACGGGAGCTCATAGGTATAGCTGGCGACAAAATTGTGTGTCAGATCGAACGCCGAAAGCGAACGGCTAATACGGTGGTTGAACGGATTGATTCCTTCGTCATTCCAGTTCGAAGAATTATCGATCGACTTCGACCAGGTGTATGCACCTAGAATTCGAAACGCGCCTAGGCGCTTCTCTGCACTTATTTGGAGCGCATTGTAGTTCGAATTGCCCCACGTGGTGTTGTAAGGATTGCTGCCGAAATCGAGCGTACCATTCGATTCCGCATAGCGGCCGGAAGTAATGGAATAAGGGCGGGTGCCGAAGGCATCGATCCCGATAGTGCGCTTGCCGTCCCCGTTCAGGTCATAGATCTGATTCTCACCGTTCGGCCCGCATGCTTCGCCGGCACGTCCTTGCGCCGTCAAGATTTGGGCTATCTGCAAGCAACGCGCGGCGTCACCGGGGTTTGATTCCACCTTCGCCAGCAAGTGACGCCCACGCGTTCCGACGTAGCCGATGGTGGCAACAATCGAACCGGGGAACTCGCGCTGAATGTTGAAATTCATATGCATCACATAAGGAAGCGTGTTGTCCAGGCGCGTCCCCGGCGAGCCACCGATCGGTAGGTAGGTGAGCCAATTGATCGGCGAACCGGGGGCTGGATCGGAATACGGAAAGCGCTGGCCCGGATCATTACCGCGGCGCCGATCCTTATAGGGCTCCTCCAGGTATACGTTCGTCGGGCTTTGATAATACAAACCGAAGGGAGCGTCGCCGATAGTGTAGAACGCCGGCATATCTTCCATAGCGGTGTGATACAGGCCGAACGCCGCGCGAATGCTGGTCTTGCCGGGACCGCCGAATAGTAGCTTGGACCATCCGCTGTCGGCTTTGGGCGAAAACGCAATGCCCACGCGCGGCGAGAACAGATTCCACTGTGTCGGCGAGATAGTGTTTGGGACGCCGGGATCGCCTGGAAATACCCATCCCGCAGGCGAACCAGGGTACTTCGTCGACTGCTGTCCGTAGTTGATTGCATTTAGCCGGTTTTGCGTTTCGAAAAACGGCTCCGACACTTCCCACCGAACACCCACGTTGATGGTGAGGTTCGTCTTGTAACGGAAGCTGTCCTGAGCGAACATCGCGCCGTAATTCGTGCGTGTAAAGAACGTGGAGTAGCTCTGCTGCGAAAATGACGAAGGCGCGCCCAGAAGATAATCCGCAAAAGCGTTGCCCGTTTCCGAGCCGTCGAATCCGAAAGATCCGTTCGGCGCGGACGCGTTGTACTCGTTCACTTGAATCTTGCGAAACTCACCGCCGAACTTCAGGCTGTGCCGTCCCGCCACCTTTGAGAAGGTCTCCATCAGCGAGTAATTGTTGTTGATTTGCTTGATGGTGTTCGCCACCGCTCCGAAGTTGAACCCGTACGACCCCGCAATACTTAACGTAGGCAGACCTTCTAGAGACGGCACGGAAGAGATCAGGCCTAGCCCATCCGTTTTGAAGCCAAAGCTGCCGATTGAGCCCACGCCGACACCGGGGACCGGTTCGGTCTGGTCAATGAACAGCCGGGTGTAATTCAACCGTAGTTCGTTGACCATGGATGCGCCGAAAACTTTTGTGTTGCTTACGTTGACTTGCTGCGCCCGGGTGGGAACGTTGCCCGCAAATCCCGGAACACTACCGCCCGCGTACGGGTTATACAGACCGGCGGTGTCGTAATGGTAATAGACAGCCCAATCGCCGGTACTCTTCGTAGTGAAGTTAACGCGATGGCCCTGCTTATCGTCATTTACGCGCCGCTTTTCGCTGGATGTCGAGAAGAACGGCGTGCCACCCCGGAAGCCGGTAGCGCCCGGAATCAGCTTAACGGTATTGACGGAAACCGGTGACCATGCAGCCTGCGGAATCACTTGGTTCGGAAACACGCAAATTCCGGCGAGGGCATCGGCGCGGGTGTTGCAGCCAGGTTTCCAGTAAGCCTCACCTGATGTCACGGTATATCCCAATCTTGTGGTCAGCGCCTCATCAAACGTATGGTTGCCCGGAATATTGTCTCCGCGAACCACGCCGTTAATCGACGGCAGTCCTTCGGAAGAAATGTTCGAGAAATCGCCGGTACGCTCCGCTTGACCCGGTACCGTAAGGGTGCCGTTCGACAGGCCACGCACTTCGCGCGTGCCTTGGAAATCTGAGAAGAAAAACAGCCGGTTATGAAGAACGGGTCCGCCGAACGTGAAGCCGTATTGGTTACGCTTGAACACGCCGCGCGCGGAATTCGGGATCTCTTTGCCTGTTGCCGGGTCGGACTTATTCAAATCGAAGAAGTTTTTCGCATCCATCTTCTCGTTGCGAAGAAACTCATACACCGATCCGTGAAACTGATTGGTGCCAGTCTTCGTGACTACGTTGACGATGGCGCCCGAGAACCGTCCATACTCTGCATCGAAGCTGTTCGTAAGAACTCGAAACTCCTGAATCGAATCGAGCGACGGAATGATGGAAGCGCCGTTGTTCTTGCTCTCTTCCACGGATCCGCCGTTCACCAGAAAGGAGTTCGCAGTCTCCCGATTCCCATTGACCGCAAGTCCACCGGCGCCCAGACTGCCCGAAACCGGACGATCTGTAAGGGCCACACTCGAGGTAATCGGAACGACCCCCGCCTGCAAGCCCATCAGGTCGATATAGCTGCGGCCGTTCAAGGGAAGGGCCTGCATCTTCTTGTCCTGAATCACGTCGCCTAACTGCGTGCTGATGGTCTCGACTTGGGCTTCGGCCGCGTTGACGCTCACTTCTTGCGACACGGCGCCTACCGTCAGAGTGACGTCGGCGCGGAACCGTTGGTCCACCAGGAGCCGAATCTTGTTGATCTGGCTCTTCTGAAATCCGGCGGCTTCCACCTCTACGGAATAGTTCTCACCGATGGGTACGGACAAGAATTCATAAACGCCGTTCGAGTTCGTCTTCACCGTTCTGCTTAGACCCGTATCCGGGTTGCGAAGAGTTGCCGAGGCATCTGCTACGGCGGAATCGGACTGGTCTTTCACCACTCCGGTCACGACGCCGGTGATATCAGCATGAAGCAGCGTCGAAAGGGTGGCAAAGAGCAATGCGTTTCGAAAGAGAAAGCGAGCGAACCTCATTTGTATCTCCTGTTTGTGGCGCACGAGACAAGCGCTTGTCTAGCGATACTACGGACTTCCCGGAAAGATGTCAAGAATATTTTTATATTTTTGTAAAAGCGCTTGCTAGATTGATTTTGTTTCCACTAGACTGGCTTTGTGTTTTCGATTGCGGGCGGAATGACGGGTGCGATCGATATTGGCGGAACCAAGATCGCAGCCGGCCTTGTTTCCGGTTCGGGACAGATCGTAAAGCGCACGGAATGGCCGACGGAGAAGATGCGTGATCCCGAACCCGCAGTCGCGGCGATTGCCGGCTGGTTCGCGTCTCAGCCTGTGATCGATGGGATCGGCATCGCGTGTACGGGTCCTGTGGATCCGCTGACGGGTATCGTTGGTGATGTCGATTTCTTACCCGGATGGGATGGGTTCAACCTCGTTCGAGCTATCTCACAAAGCTCTGGACGCGGCGCTCACATGGAAAACGATGCCGATGCTGCGGCGCTTGCGGAATACCGCTGGGGCGCGGGCCAAGGCAATCCGCGATTCCTATACATCACGGTTAGCACCGGAATTGGGTCCGGATTCGTGATCGATGGGCGTTTGTATCGCGGTGCAAACGGCGCGCATCCGGAAGCGGGACATTTTTCCGTCGATCCATCGGGGCCGATCTGTTATTGCGGAACTCCCGGTTGCTGGGAAGCGATGGCGAGCGGACCGGCAATGGCTGGCGCGACGGGTTTTACCGCGCGGGACATATGCGCGCGAGCACGGGATGGTGACCGTGCTGCCTTAGAAATCGTTCAAAACGAAGCCAAGTGGCTAGCGATTGGTATCGCAACGCTAGTTAGTCTTTATGGGCCCGGCAAGATTGCGCTGGGAGGCGGGGTAATGCAAAGCCATGACCTGCTCCTGGCAGCGGTTCAAGAAGGTGTGCGGAGCCGGTGCAAGCTGGTGCCCTTTGACGTTGCGAACATTGTTCCCGCAGCTTTGGGGAATGATGCGGCGTTAATCGGCGCGGCGTTGGTTTGGAAAGGCGAATCGGGATGGGAGAAAAACGCAGATGCTGCTTGAAGCAAACGTGATTGAAGGTGCGTATGTCCGGGACATTCTGGAGCAACCGGACGCGCTGCGACGCACGTTGGCGGGTCTAGAGATTACACCTCTGTTGCAGCGCATCGCGGCAGGTCAGTACCGCCGAATCGTGCTGACCGGAATGGGCAGCTCGTTATTTGCGTTGTATCCGCTGTACCTTCACCTGATTGCGAATGGGCATCCAGCATTGTGGGCGGAAACTGCCGAATTGATTCATTATTTGGAGCCGGTCCTTGACGAAAGCACGCTAGTAATCGCGGTGTCCCAATCGGGAGAAAGTGCGGAGGTCGTTCGATTAACTGCATTGTTGAGTGGGCGCTGCAGAATGATTGGCGTTTGCAATAATCCGAACTCGCGTCTGGCGAAGTGTGCCGATGCGGTAGTCCCGCTGCAAGCGGGCGCGGAGTCTGCAGTTTCGTGCAAGACGTATGTGTCAACGTTACTCGCACTCCGTTGGCTTGGCGCAGTTCTCACGGCCGAACCGCTTGCACCCATTTGCCAGTTGCTGGCGGAATCTACACCCGCTGTCAGACGCTATCTAGCTGACTGGCGGCAGCATGTTGCGGATATCGGTTCCGTGCTGGAGCCGATCCGGCAAATATTCATCACAGGTCGCGGCCCATCGCTGGCCACAGCACAAACAGGGGGGTTGATCCTGAAGGAGTCTACCCGTTCTGCCGCGGAGGGCATGAGTAGCGCCGCGTTTCGGCACGGCCCATTTGAACTGCTCTCGCGTCAAACTCTGGTTGTGGTTATGGCCGGCGACTCCAGATCGGAAGCGTTGAATCGAAAGCTCGCTACGGATGTCCGCCAAGCTGGCGGAACGGCCGCACTCGTTGCAAAGGACACCTCGGCTCCTTGGAAAATTCCCGACGTTCCCGATGCGGTAAAACCGATAGTGGAAATCCTGCCGGTACAAATGCTTTCCCTCGCACTAGCTGCGCGTAGCGGGACCGAGGCGGGAAAATTCGCACTCGCCACGAAGATCACTGATATTGAGTAATGTCTGCGCCGAAACCCGATTTGCTCCCAAAGCGGCGCTTTTTGTCACCTCGCCACAACGGTCGTAATAGACCGGGTAATCTACACGAATCCGATCTTCCAAACGGGCGTTGACCTGGACGTTGCGCTTCGCGTCCGCCAACAAGTGGGTATAGCCTTTTTCCTGCGATTCGTCGGGACGATATGCGGCGCGTTGCGAGCGGAACAGACATTGCAGTTTTTCCGCGTGGCCGCCGGTTTCAATACACGCAGCCAATAA
>CAXSIG010000003.1:0-6648 GCA_964237255.1 uncultured Bryobacteraceae bacterium | reverse complement strand
GGCGCGTATTCGATCATTCGCAACGCCTGATTCGCATAATGCCGGAGGAATTCCGTATCTTGGCCGCCCAGAATACCGCAACACAAAGCGTACTGAGAGACGCCTTGCCGACGGTAAAATTCCCACTCGGGCGGCAGCCATGTATCGGTGCGCTTATGTAATGCGTTTTCCAGCAACACCGGGTTATAGCAAGAGCGGCCCAGTATGACGCGCTCCGGATTTTGGGCAAATACGGGCGCTTCTTCCACCACCGATGGAAGCGGCTTCCAGCAATACACATCGGAATCGATATGTACGAATGGTTTGGTTTGGCGACTGTACGCATAGAGCTTGCCTGCCGCCCACCAGCCTTCATCTAGATCGGCCAAACTATTCAATTCCGTCGAAACAGTCGTGAAAGGAAGCCCCAGGCCATCGATCAGTAGCGATGCCCCGAAATCATCCGTGTACAGCACGGTATCGGGATAATGCCGCCGCGCGGTTTCGAACGACAGTACCCACGAAAAAAAGTGATGCTCTAAGCTAGTCCAAATCTGCGTGCGATGCGCCAGAAACGGCTTGGTCCAGAAGGACCACACCGCACGCAAAGGTTCAGACAAGATGGGAACCGATTCCCGCCAGCACCTCCGGCTGGAAGTTGATCAGCCGGGACGGAGCGGCCGTATACGCGGGCCGGTTCTGCACGATGGTGAAGAAAAAGTCGAGATCGCCGCCCGGGTAATTATCGCCGTTCGCGTCGAGCGGACCGCCGCGGCCGCTCGCCGGTAGGATGTACGTCCCTTTGATCGTTAAGCGCGCGGGCACCGTATTTCCCGGTGCGTTTGCAACGGTACCGGTCAGCCAGCCGTTGAGCGTGCCGGAGGGAGTCAGTTGGAAGACGGATGGTTGGCCACTGACCACATCTACCGTGGCCGCAATCATCATCGGTGTATAGCCGACTACGCTTGCTGCTCCGGTCGCAGTGGTTCCAGGGGTATAGCTCAACACGGGCGTGTAAATAGTAACGGTACAGACCACTGTCTTCTGAAGAGAAGATACAAGCAACGGAGCCGTGCAGTACACCCGGAAGCCTTGCGACATTTCCGTAATAGTCGCCAGGGACGCGTTGCGCAGGAGGTAATCGTTCAGGAAGCGAATGTCTTGAAGGCGGAAGCCGCCGGCGAAAGGTATCGTTGTCAGTGCCGGGAAGAGATGTCGGCAATCCGTTCCCACTTGGATCCGGCGCGCCGCGTCCATGGTGACAATCGCCAGACGGCTGCGCGAACGTCGAATCCCCAAAGGCGACTGGGCCATGGGTCCGTTCAAAGTCGACGGCCATTCGATCCCCCCGATCTGCGTTGCGGCGCTCACCGTGCGTGCGGGAATCAGCCAGTGATCGCCTGTACGAAATCCCGCGCCGGAGAACTTCACTTCAATCCCGCCTTCCAGAGGCACGAAACCGTCATTGCCCGCGGGAACCGCAACCGACAACTCGCCTTTCGCTCCCGGTTGGTCCCATCTCCGAATCTTCGGATTTGCCGGAAACTGTGCCAGGTTGACCGGCGTACCGGACGGCTGGATGATCACCAGGACATCGCCTTGTACTTTCGCGATTTGAACGAACTGGCCGGGAATGCCGAGCAGTTCGCGCGTATCATCTGTAAGTTCCACCCAATCGTCCGCGGAAAAGCCGAGCGTTGCATCGCGCCCGGTGGACGCCACCCGCAGGTTATTGATGTCCTGCCCCAACCATGAGGTGACGACGGAACCGTTCTCACGCGACCACTTGAATGTTGCGGTGCCCAGGTCGCCGCCCGCGTGAACTTCCACCCGGTAGAGTTGGTTCTCCAAGCGTTGATAACCGCCGCGCGGCAGAATGTCGCAGGCATTGGTGGATGGTGGGACGGGCTGCACGCGGGCGGTAAGGGCTCTGGTGGGCTCGGTGGTGAGTAAACGCCAATCCGCGTCCGCCACGCCGCACCCGACAAGCTCGTCCGCTTCTTCTTCCAGTTCGCCATATTGATACGCAAGGCTTTGATTCACCACGGGTAAGACGCGAACCTGCCACACGGTCTTTAACCGCGTCGACGTATCCGGCCCGCCAAGCGCCACTTCGCGAATCGAGGAATCGTCCAGTGCGGTCACGTGACGCTTCCAGACATCCAGATAGAGCAACCCCGTCGCGGTTCTGGCGTTGGAAAGGATGTCGCGAATGGCGGTCGGGTTGGGATAGTCCGGTTGCCCGGAGTATTGGACATCCGCTTCGTTCTCGCACAGCATGCCGTCTACGTAGTACCGTCCCGCGGCGATCGTCACATCGCTTCCATCCGCGGTAGCGGTAACGCCGAAACCGGGATGGGCCTCCGGCGCGCCGGAATAGCCGATGATGTCGCGCGCCGCCGTCTGACTGAGATGCGTGAATATGTCGGCCTGCTCATTCCAATCGGCATCCATCTGGACGCGGCCTTGCTGCATGCGGACGCCGCTATAGTGCTTGCTGCGCTTAAATGTGGATCGTGAAAAGTCGCCCTTCATTGGGTTCTGTGTCTCCTGTCAACTGGCCTGTTCAACTGGCAAAGATAAGCCCGGCTTCCAATCCGAAGCGAAGGTATTCGTCCAGGCTGGAGCGGAGGTTAATCTCGCGCTGTGGTTGTTGTAGATAGTGAAATGCGCCCATCTCGGAAGAATCGTCCGCACCGTTGCGGATTTCCGGGGCGCAGGATTGCGATAGCTGGCCGTAAGCGGCATCGCCGAATCGAGTAGACGTAAACGAGGGCGCCAGTTGTAACTGAAGCGCGGCTTGCCGGGCGGGATCGATTACACCCTTCAGGGCGAGATCCGGCTGGCATCGATAGCGGCGTGGGGTCCCGGATTTCGGAGCCACATAACTGAAACGGACGCAGCCCGTCTGGCGGCGTACTGAGGTCACGCTGTCTGTGAATAGCGTGTTGCTGGCCTGCAACTCACGGACGCGCGTCGTTCCGAACACGGTGCAGCTTTCGAACGTACCCTCCGCGGAAGCTGCGCTGACCGGCCCTAAGATGCAATCTTCCGCTCCGAAAACGAAGCCGCTAGCTGTAAATGCGCCGCAGATGCTGCGCTTCAGTTGAACGTTGGCGGCGTCCACGGTAGCTGGGCTCGCGGCGGGAACCAGCGTGGAATGTCCGATGGTCAACAATCCCAAACCGCCGCCCGAAACGGTGAGCTTGCCTTCAAGCAGCAGGCCATCGAACGAGAGCGACGACACAGCCGCGCCCGGCGCGCTGAACACTTCAATATCGCCGGCAATGTGTGGACGCAACCCCGTCGATTCCGATTCGCCCGCGAGAATGGACAGCGAACAACCGGCAGGCACCTCGATTCTTTGCGCGCCGGTCAGCGTTTCGCGGTAACTGTCGTTGTCCATGATGGTGACCATGCCGGATGCATTCGCATGAGCGGTGAAGTACGTCTTCCAGGCAAGAAACGCTTCCGTCAGGCTGCCAACCGCATTCGGAATGCTCTTCGATTTGGAGACTACGATTTGAATATCGACTGTGCGAGCATCGTTTGACTGGTTGCGGCGGTCATACGGTCCGGCGCCGATATCGCCGCTGAAGTTATAGGAATATCCCGCTTCCACGGACTTGGCCGTGTATCCCTGGGGGAGCGCCAGGCGCCCCAGCGCGGGATCGATCCCGACCGAAATTCGGAACGGAAGTCCGCTATATATCTTCTGCTGCGGAGGAAGATTTGGAGGATCCGACAGATTGCAGATAACGATTTCCGCAGGGTCGACCAGCGCGCCATCCAGCCAAACCTGGACGACGGGATTGGCTCCGAAATATCGGCTTACGTAACTTGTGCTATTCGCTCGCGCCTGGCGTAGCGCTTCGAGATCCGCATAAAGCGCACGGCGACCGAGAGTCCCTGCTAGCGGCGCTGACCCTCCCGTCGGATCGAACCAAAAACGCGGATCGCCCGCCGAGGGAAACGGCTTTGGACGGCTGCGAGAAATTCGGTAAGTCTGAAGCCGCCATAAAAAAATCCCCAGATTAGGGATGTTGTACTGTCCCCGTCCGCTTGCGATCCGACGAACCTCGGCGGTGTGCGCTACCGTGTCCTGGCTGGTTCCCAACGAATCCAGCGCGTCTAAATCGCGTAAGTTTGGAGCTTGATAATGTTTCCCCCGCACATGATTCACATGCTGCGTGGTTCCCAAAAGCTGGAAAAACTCGACGGCGGCCGCAGGCCAACCCGTGGAGTCCTGCGCCAGTTGCTCAACCATGCTCGCCGTGCCCTTGCGTTGGCGGTACAGCAATGTGTTTGCAATGCGCGCGCGCTGAGAAAAGCCGGCGTCCTGGATGGTGTGAATGCCGCCGACGCCCAACAGGTCGCCTAAGTAGGGAACCGCCCACTCCTCGCAGGTCTCGATGAACCAGTTGCGGTAGAGTTGGTCGATGTCGTCTTCCACCACCCGCGCCTGTTCCGCCAGCACGCCGATGAGTTCGCGAAGCGCACCCCCCTGTTCCGCATCGCGGATCCGGTAAAAGGCGGGCAGAAGCGCATACATCTGTTCTTCGGTGAGACTCATGGTTGTGCCGGGCCTCCTCGCAGCTGGTTGTACTTCGGATCGATGGTCACCAGGGTTGCCGGAATCACCGTCAAATAGGTGAATTCATTGTTTCCCCACTGCGCCGGATAAGACGGAATGGAGTCCTGCAAAGGCTGGTATCCAAGAGAAAGCCCGCCCACTTGCGTCGCGACCACTCCCGGCACTTCCTGAATCGCGGCGAAGACTTGGCTCTTCGTCACTCCATCGGCTAATTCGCGGCGCCCGACGGAGAACCGGTCCGCCAACGCGGAGCCGACCGCGGCCAAAACATCCGCGGCGACATATCGGGGATCCGTAAGTATGCCTGCCCATACACCGAAAGTGAGGGGAGTATAAGAGCCGATGCGCACCTTGGCGGAGGGATCCCGATACTTGTCGATTGCTTCCGAAAGATGCTGATAAAGATCGGATGAAGGGTCGAGCGTACCTCCGGAAGTGGGGACTACCGTAAGGTGTACGATGGTGTGCTCGCCCTCCCAAAGCACGGTAGCCTTGGCCTTTGCTATGCCCGCGAATCCGCGCGCGAACGCTTCGTAGTCGCTTACCGACACAATGCGATCCAGCGTGAGCACGGTAAGCGGAGCGTTGCGGCGGGCATCGTCACCTAATTCCGGATCGGCGGCGCCGGTTGCGGCAATCGGATTGATTACCGATTTCACTCCTAGCGGCCTGGTCATAAGCAGGCTGATCTGATTTGCCTTCACCAGTCCCACCGTTCCGGAGCCGCTCCGATAGTGCGCGGTCACGTTCGCCGAGCCACTGGGGAGCCGGGAACCATTCACACCGTCGCCGAACAGCACGGTCACATTGCCCACGTCATCGGCGCGGGTGGTATAGACCTGGTCCTGCGGACCGGCTTCGAACAACGAAGAGGTTTCCGTCCAGAGCAGTCCATCCGCGCGGACTTGCAGCGTGGTCCGCTCGCCCGTCAAAGTAGCGGATGACACATGCGTGAGCGGCTTCTGTCTCAGCGTGAACTGTTGGAATGGAACGGATGCGTTACCGCTGCCCAGCACCTCATCGCGAGACTCGCCGTGTGTCGCGCGAGCCGCGTTCCCGTTGACGCGGACGGAATCCTGGCGATAGCTGTTGGTCAACGCCTGTTTGAGATGAAGAATGGTGCTGTCGGAAGTCGTTTCTACCTGATCGATGATTGCGGCTTCCGTGGCGGGAAGACTGGTAGTGGACGAAATACCGGACACGACCAACAGACGGCCTGCCGCCAGGCCGTCGACAATACGGTCCAATTCGATAACCCCATCGGAAACTGCGGCCGTGATCGGCAGGTCCGCGAAATCCAGCGGTTCGCTCTGCGCATGAACTGTGGTGCTGCGCAGGTCGAAACCGGAAACGGAAATATTTTTCAGATATAACGCCGTTGTCTTCGCATTGAGGGTCCAACCGTTGCGAGCGTCCTCCAAAGCGTCCTGGATCTGGCCCGCATTGGCTATATCGCGACTGCTGAAAACGACCCAGGTACCGGGCCGAATCTTGGGATAAACCGCGTCCAAATACGCGATATCCACGCCAGGAGGATAAAACTGGGACGTGGTCGCCGCTTTCCCAGTGGATGACGTAATGGTCATGTGAAGGTAAGCCGGTTTTCCGTAATTGTGGAACTCCAAGGCAAGCAGTTCTGCCGACGGGAACTCCAGGTGAAACTTCGCGGTGTAATTTACCGCTGAAGCCGGATTGCTCAATGTGTTGATAATCGGCATTGCGCCATAGTCGAGTTTGACCGGGCCGCTCGCAGTCACTGTGGCGATGTAGTCTCCGGGCTCAGTCGCTTTAAATGTCGCGTTCCACCGCGCGGAAAAAAAGCTGGAGTAGAACGGGAGCGGAGGATTGTTGTTCTGCCAGTCGAAATCAATGGATGAATCGATGTGATCCGGAGCATCGGTAGACTGCCTGAGGAAACCTGTTCCCCACTGCAACACCGGGGGGAGCAATGAAACACCCGCCGGTGTCAATGTACTCCAGTTGCTGGAATGTGGATAGGGGTCGGAAATCGCAGGCGGCAGCGAACTGTACGGAGGAGCGTTATACCCGAACAGGTTCGCTCGCTGGCGAAATGC
>CAXSIG010000002.1:30180-31227 GCA_964237255.1 uncultured Bryobacteraceae bacterium | reverse complement strand
GGTGCTTGCTAATGGTAAGCGCGTAATCATGGAGCAGGGCGATGCAATCCTACTCTCCGGTCAGGGCGCCTCTCCGGCCGGCGATAAACCGTTTCTTGATCGCTACAACACTGTAACCGGAAAGACGGAGCGCTTGTTCCAGTCGTCGAACGGTTACGAAACGCTCGAAGCCGTGCTGGACGAATCGGGAGCGAAACTGTTGATCCTGCGCGAGAGCACATCCGCGCCGCCGAACTATTACATCAAGAACGGATCCGATATGAAGCAGTTGACTCACTTCACGGATCCCACGCCGCAGATTCGCGGCATAACCAAGCAGTTGGTGACATACAAGCGCGAAGACGGCGTGCCGCTCTCGTTTACGTTGTACCTGCCGCCGAACTACAAGCAAGGCACCAAGCTTCCGACGGTTGTGTGGGCCTATCCGTATGAATACAACGATGCCGATACGGCCAGTCAGATCAGCGGATCCACGGAACGCTTCACAACGCTTGCTGGTCATCAGCTGTTTTTAATGCATGGCTACGCGATTCTGGAAAATGCCGGAATGCCGATCATCGGCGATCCCGAAACGGTCAACAACACCTACCTGCAGCAGTTGACGATGGATGCGAAAGCAGCCATCGACAAAGCGGTAGAGATGGGCGTAACCGACCGTGACCGCGTCGGTGTAGGCGGCCATAGCTATGGCGCGTTTATGACGGCGAACCTGCTGGCGCACACGAATTTGTTCCACGCAGGGATAGCGGAGAGCGGTGCGTATAACAGAACCCTGACTCCGTTCGGATTCCAATCCGAACGCCGCACGTTCTGGGAAGCGCCGGACGTTTACACCACCATGTCCCCGTTCTGGAGCGCGAACAAAATCAAAACGCCGATCCTGATGATTCATGGCGAAGCCGACGACAACACCGGAACATTTCCCATTCAAAGCGAACGTCTCTATCAGGCGATCCGCGGCAATGGGGGAACCGTCCGTTTGGTCATGCTGCCAAACGAAGCTCACGGCTACCGCGCGCTCGAAACGCATGAGCATGTGCTGTGGGA
>CAXSIG010000002.1:25013-30138 GCA_964237255.1 uncultured Bryobacteraceae bacterium | reverse complement strand
CGTCTCCGCCAGTTCGCCGACGCTGTAGTCTGTATGGACCGAAGCCGCACCTACCTGGGCTATTTGCTCTGGGTAGCGTGCGGCTTGGTGTTTTTGTGGGCGGCAAATTTGGCCATCGCCTTGGGCGAGAAGTGGGTAGCGTTCCTTCGCGGAGTGCGCCGCGCAGCGGGAATTGCAGTGCCGGTATCGGGTCCGGATTACTGGGTGATCGGGGGAGTTAGTCTTCTCCTAATAGTCGTGCTGATTGCGCTCTCCCTGGCATACGGTTCTTACCGGCGCGCCTGGAACCGCAGATTGCGGACAGTCTGGGACGGAAAGCCTTCCTATAAGACGCAAAGCGAGTATCTTCACGGGCTGGCCGCGCACTGGGGAGTCGAACGGAATGACGTATCCGACCGTTCGCTTGCCGTTCATCTGCTCGGCGAGTTGGAGCGCGATGTCGCCGCGCGTGCAGTAACCGCCGGGTTGGTCGTGGGGATGAATCGAAATCATTTGCTCGATTCGTTAGTCATCGTGGCTTCCGCGCTGGAGTTACAGCTTCATGTGCTAACCCGGCTTGGCAAACGGCCGAACCTTCCCATCTGGATCGAGTTGATCAAGCGGGCCGGCGCGAGCATCTTCCTGAATACATATGTCGGGCGGGAAGATGCCTTGTATCTGAACCTCGCGATCCGCAAGGCTCCGCTAGGCGTTGAAATGGCCGCCGATACATTACAGGAATCGGCAACATCTCTCGCCGACGTCGATTGGGATGAAGTCCTGGGCAACGTTGCGATTCCCGGGTTCTCGGCCGTGGCGTCAGTCGCCACCATGAGCATGAGTGTAGGAGCGTTCGGGCTTCGTCATATCGGAACCTTGATCGAAGCCGCCTCGAACGATCTGTTGCAAGGAGTGCTCGCGAGCGGTGTTCTGTACTTCCACGGAATGAGCTTGGCCGCCGATTGCCTGGCGGTAGACGCGCAGCATCGGGCAAGTGCGGAGATGAATCGAACGGTCGCGCAATCAATGGCCGTAGCCTGCGCGCCCGCCGGACAGATGCTGCGGAATCAAGTTCGGAACATGCGAGCTTTTCTGAGAACCAGACGCCAACTGGCGTTTACATACGCGAAAGACGCAGCCAAGTCGGGAATTGAGAAGTTCCAGGAAGCCTCCGCGTCCCACTGGGATTGGGTCAAGAGTGCAACCAAGCTTGGTCGGGGGAAGGGAACTTCCTCATAGGGAAAGGGTTATAATCGAGGGTCTTTTGTTCTTACAACTTTATATGCGCAGGTTTGTACTACTTCTGTGTCTTGTTGCCGCGGCAGCGTATCCGATTGCCGCACAGGTAACTTCCGCTGCGACCTTCGGCACTGTGATTCCCTTGGGCGGCACGCCCTCCGACGTCGTTCAGGACACGTTCCGGCAGCGCTTATATCTGATTAACGCAAACGCGAATCGCGTCGATATATTTAGCACCTCCACCAATCAACTGATCGGCAACATCGGCGTTGGAAAAGGACCGCTCGCTGGTGCCATGTCCATGGACGCCGCGTTTCTTTATGTTACGAACTCAACGGATAAGACGCTAAGCGTGATCGATCTGGGTTCTCTGCGCGTCACGCAGACCGTGACCATGCCCGCAATTCCTGAGGGCGTCGAGGTGGGTAACGATGGCCGCGTCCTGATCAGCACGCAGAGCACGACGCAGTCGCTTTTGATTTTCGATCCCGCCCAGACCGCCGGATTGCAATTGACGGCTGTGGCAATACCTCCGTCGCCGTCGACGCCCGCTCCATTGCCTACGACGATTTTGACGCGGCCGCAGACACTGTTTAACGACAAGCTGATTCGCACCCCGGACGGGCAGTTCATTATCGGGCTCACGAATCCTGGCGCCAACGGCGCGCAGACTTATCTGTTTGTGTATGAAGTAGCGTCGGGAACGGTTCTCCGCAGCCGAACCGTTGCGGGACAATCCACTGTCTTATCCATAGCGCCGGATGGTTCGCGCTTTATGGCCGGATTTACCTTATACGATACGGCGAGCCTCTCGGTAGTCGCCCAGATGAACAACGCCAATGCCCCGTTTCCGTTCACCGCGGCATTTACGACGCAGCAGAACGTAGGTGGCAGCGTTTTCTCGGCCGACGGCAATACTCTCTATAGCGCGTTTAATGTGACTCAGTTCACCAGCGTGAACCCGCCACCTAAGCCGAATTCGTCGACGTTACTGATCGGCGATTCCCGGAGCCTTAGCATTCAGCTGGGGATCCGGTTGCCGGAAAGCATCGTAGCGAAAATGGTGGTTGCTCCCAACGGATCGGTGTATAGCTTGTCCGCCTCTGGCCTGATTTACCTGCCCCTGCAGAATTTGTACAACTACCCGATCCTGATGCCGGAAACTACCCAGGTGTTCCTTTCTCAGGATCCGTGCAGCCGAGGGGTAGTCAGCGGAAATCTGCGGGTGAATAATCTTGGCGGCGGCAAGCTGACGTATTCGGTGACGAATACTAATCAGTCGCTCACCAATGAAGTCTCTAGCGGCGTTGCGCCTTCCACAATCAAGTTCACCATGGAGCCGGGGCGACTGAATGTGAACCGGCAATCGGGGACGAATCTGACGACCGGATTGCAGACGCTCCAAGGAACACCGCTCGATATCACACTGAGTTCGAATGAGGCCATCAACATTCCGAGCACCGTTCGGGTGTACATGAATGCTCGAGATGCGGACCAACGCGGCATCATCTATCCGATCCCGACCGTGCCGAATAATTCGCCGGCGGCGTCTTATAACCCGACCTTCACCGGTGGAAACGAAGGCGTACAGGATGTTCTCCTCGATCAGCCGCGCAACCGAGTGTATCTAACGAACTCCGGGTATAACCGCATTGAAGTTTTCGATACGATTAACCGCAAATTTCTAAACCCGATTCCCACCGGACAACTACCGCACCAGATGGCTATGGCGACGGACGGAACGACTTTGTACGTCGGTAATACCGGCGGCGAACTGATTTCGATCATCGACCTGAGTCAAGGGAGCACGACAGGGTATGTGAACTTCCCTCCGCTGCCTCGCCAGGGCGGCGGCAACGTTACGGCAACGGGCGTGTTGAATCCCCGATCGTTGTCCTACGGATACTTTGGGCTGGAGTTTGTGATGTCGAATGGCTCGCAGTGGAAATTGAGCGCAGGCAATACGGCTACGGTTCGTCCGATCGATACAGTCACGCGGATTAACAATTCCAGTCTGTTATCAACCCCAACGACGATGATCAACTCTCCGGACGCTTCGTACATTTTGACCTTAGCCGGCAACGGCGACGGGTTTTTGTACGATGCTTCGAACGATGCGTACACGTCTTCGGCGTTGCTCTTCCCGGCTCCGGTTCAGGGCTATTACGGGCCGCTCGCGGCTGGCCCGGGCGGCACTTACTTCGCAGCGAACGGTTTGACTCTGAACAGTGCGCTGAACGTGCTGTACGGAAATGCGAACGCCAGTGCGATCCAGCGAAACGTCGCGGCGCTGACCGCCTTCGATGCGAATAGTTTTCTCCGGTTTACCACCAGTTTCCGCGCCAATATTAATGCCACAGCAGCGGACGAGCAGCGGCCGTTATTAGAGATGGTCAACGTATCCACCGGAAATACCACATTGGTGGGAGTGGCCGCTGAGCAGCCGCGTTATACCGTCTTCGGTACGACTCGGACCAACATCCCAGCACGATGGATGGTGGTGGATAACACGAACACCGCTTACGTCGTGACACTGTCGGGATTGAGTGTGATTCCCTTGACTCTGAATGGCGTAACTCAGCCGCAGATAGCTGCGGCACGTTCGGTGGTGAATACCTCAGATGGTTCAACCACACTGCGGCCGGGATCGTTCGTCACCATCAACGGAGCCGGCCTGGCAGATACCGCAACGGCAAGCGTGCTCCCGGCGCCTACGGTATTGGGTGGAAGCTGTGTCACTTTCAATGATGTAACGCTGCCTCTATTCCAGACTTCCTCGGGACAGATTCAAGCGCAGATTCCGGCGAATGTCGTCATGGGCAGCAACGTTGTTGTCGTTCGCTCTTTAGCGACTGGGCAGGCGAGTAATTCCGTTGTTGTTACGGTAACCCCCGCGACAACAAACTAATTCAACTCGTTGTACGCCTTCAGGGTCAGGAACTCAACGAAATCGGGCGATGTCGCAAAGTCGGCGAACAGTTTCGCTGCCGGCTTTTCACCACCGATCTCCTTGATCAGCCGTTGGACCATGTCGGCCGTAACCGCCCGGCCATCGCTCAGTTTCGCCCCGTTTTTCGCCCATTGCCATATCTGGGCACGCGAGATTTCCGCTGTTGCGGCATCCTCCATGAGATTGAAAATCGGTACCGCGCCGGATCCGCGTAGCCAGGCATCTAAGTACTGGATTCCCACATCGATATTCAGGCGTAAGCCTTCCTCGGTGATCGATCCGTCGGGCACCGCCAGAAGATCGTCAGCCGTAATTTTGACCTCTGGACGCGGCTTGGCAATTTGGTTGGGCTCAGGCATATATTCATTGAACACGGCCATCGCAATCGGGACCAGGGCCGGATGCGCCACCCAAGTGCCGTCGTGCCCGGCGCGTACTTCGCGGAGCTTATCCTGACGTACTTTTTCCAGGGCGCGCTCGTTGGCTTCGGGGTTGTTCTTAATCGGAATTTGCGCGGCCATACCGCCCATCGCGTGAATGCGACGCCGATGGCAAGTCTGGATCAGAAGATCGACGTAGCTCTTCAGGAAATGCCGTTCCATCGTAACTTCCGCTCGATTCGGGAGCGTGAAGCCTGGGCGATTGCGCAGCTTCTTGATAAAGCTGAAGATGTAATCCCAACGGCCGCAGTTTAAGCCGGCGGAGTGGTCTTTTAATTCATAAAGAATTTCGTCCATCTCAAACGAAGCCAAAACGGTTTCGATTAGGACTGTGGCCCGAATGGAGCCTTGCGGAACACCGAGTCTCTCCTGCGCCCACACGAAAATGTCGTTCCAGAGCCGCGCTTCGTGATGGCTTTCCAGCTTGGGGAGGTAGAAGTACGGTCCGGAGCCGCGCGCCAGCAGTTCCTTCGCGTTGTGGAAAAAGTAGAGGCCGAAATCGAAAAACGAGCCCGAA
>CAXSIG010000002.1:24365-25003 GCA_964237255.1 uncultured Bryobacteraceae bacterium | reverse complement strand
TCGGCGACCCGTCGACGTCAAAGTGCTTTTCAATAAGATGCCATCCGCGAGGGCGCACCATCAGCACCGCGGTCTTTTCGTTTAGCTGATACCGCTTGCCCTCGGGACTGACCAACTCGATCTCGCGGCGGATCGCCTCGTACAGGTTCTTCTGACCTTCGATGACGTTTTGCCAAGTCGGCGAGTTGGCGTCTTCCATGTCAGCCATAAACACCGTTGCACCGCTGTTCAGGGCATTGATGATCATTTTCCGGTCGACAGGGCCGGTGATTTCGACACGTCTGTCCTGAAGATCGGCTGGAATCGGCGCGACCGTCCACTCCGCAGAACGGACCGACTCGGTTTCGTCGAGAAAGTGCGGCAACTCACCCGCGTCGATTTCGCGCTGGCGCTCGACGCGCCGCTCCAGTAATTCCAAGCGGCAGGACTCAAACTTCCGGGACAACTCAGTAACAAATGCGACAGCTTCGGACGAAAGAACTTCCATTAATTCATCCCGCACATGCCGGGTGTCCGGCACATTCCGCCGCCGCAGGAGGGAGCCTGCGGTTCAGCACTCATTCCATTCGCTCTGGCCGCGAAGGTAGAGTACTGCTGGCTTAGATGTTGGTCTCCGCAGGAGGGGCAGGCCACGTCCG
>CAXSIG010000002.1:17594-24355 GCA_964237255.1 uncultured Bryobacteraceae bacterium | reverse complement strand
TCAAATTGCGTGTCACAGGTCTCGCACTTGTATTCGTAGATCGGCATGGCTTACTCCACCAATAAAGCACAGATTTGGTCGATCACGGCGCGGATCTCGGGGGCTGGAGCGTTGTAGTTGTTTACCAGAACCGAAAAGGCGACGCGATGGCCGTTACGCCGCGTCGTTTAACCGGAAAGCGCGCTTACGTGGGAAAGGCTGCCGGTCTTGGCGAAGACCTTCCCCTTTGCCGGATTGTGTTCGAAACGAAGGCGGAGCGAGCCATCGACGCCCGCCACCGGAAGCAGGCTGGCGAAGTCGGCCGCGTTCGGTGTTGAGGCCATGTAGGAAAGAAGCTGCACCACAGCGTGAGGAGTCACCAAGTTCAGTCGCGACATGCCGGAGCCATCGTGCAGGCTGTAATCAGCCGGGTCGATTCCGGCGTCCGCAGTGAATCCCGCCATTACCTTGAGCCCATCGCGCCGGCTTCCCTGACCCACTTGCCGCAGCAGCATTTCGGCATGCAGGTTTTGACTCACCTTATCGGTAACGCGAAGGTCTTCAATGAGCGGCGGAGAATCATGCTGGGCGAGAATGGTCCCGGTTCCGGACATCGGCTCAGCGCCTGGGTATCGATGTAAGGCTACGGCGTTTCCGGCAACCATGATTCCCGCGTCCCGCATGGCGGAGATCAGGGCGAGCGCAGCGTAGCGTGCCGGGTCGTCAACGCCCAATGTGAAGGTTTTTCCCGGATCGTTAACCGGCATGGTTCCCCAAATCCGAAGCATGGTCGATCCAGGGTCGCGATCCAGATGAATATCCCTTTTTTCTCCCGGAACCAAATGGTTTTCGACAGTAAAGGGAGCGAGTTGGGGCGTGAACGTCAAGCGAGCCGGCTCAATCAGGAGCGAGATCGAATTGTCGTTAATTGCAAGCGCGCTTACTGGGGTTCCGTCGTCCGAAACAGGATCGTCAACGCTCCAGCCGGGGCCGTAGGGTTCGTAGATGAATCGCGTGTCATCTCCCACCACATCCCCAGCTACGGAACGAACTCCCTTTGTATACAGTTGGGATGCTAATTCACGTATCGCCAGCAAAGGATCGCGTTTCTCGGCATCCACGGTATAAGGGATGGTGCGCCCGGAAAGGTTGGCATCCCCGGCGCCAACAAGCGTAAGGTTGCCCGCGATGTTGCCTACAGCGTCGGGAGGCGCGGTCGCCGTCACGATTGTGTGTACTTTGTACGCGGGCCCTAGTTTCGTTAACGCCAAAGCCGTGGTAAACAGCTTGGTGTTCGATGCCGGGACGAAATAACGCCGCTCATTCAATTGGAATAACAAGCGGTGCGAATCGAGGTCAAGGACCTCAATGCCCCAAAAAGCCGTTCGGGCAACGGGCGACTTCTGAATCAGCGCCAAAATACGAGTACCTAATGGCGGCCGCGCGGCCTCCAGTACGAATGTGAGAAAGATTACTGCAGCAAGTCTCATCGTCCTGTTACTTTACTTTCCAACCACACGACAAGCAAGAGAGCGACAACCAGAAAAATTCCAATAACGGGAATCGCCATAATCGCGGTGAGGTTGATGCTCCGCGCAAGCAAACCTGCGAAGAAAGGAAACAGTAGCCCTCCGGCGGATGCGAGGGAAAAAATACTGTTAAAGACTCCGGGATGGTAGTCCGGGAAGCGGCGGCCCATTTTTTCGGCGACCAGCGGGTAAATGGCAGCAAACCCCCCACCCAGTAATACGATTGCAACAATTGTCCCGAACGCATTGTCGGTAACGACAAGCAGCAGGCACCCGAGAAACGCGGACCCGGCACTCAGAAATAGCAGCCTGCCATGACGGACATGAGCCAACAGGTAGATGTTGCCGAGGCGACCTAGCAGAAGTGCCGACCAGTAAAGAGTCAACATCCAAAGCGCGCCTTCCGGGCTGAAACCGAGCCGGTGTGTCAGGAATAAAGGAAGCCAGCCAGCTACAGTCCACTCGCTTCCCGACTGAAGGAGTAGAAGGGCTGCAAAGAAGAGCGCTGCCGGTCTGGAAAATTCGCGCATTGCGGTCCGAAATGGCGGCTCGGGTCCGGAATCAACGATGGCGTTTCCCTCCCGGAGAAAAATCCAACCAAAGAGTAACGGAGCAAGCGAGAGCGGGACCAGAATTTGCGAAACAAAGCCGAAATGAAGGGCTGTTGCGACTGCCGCAGCGGAAGCCAGACAGCCAGCGCCAAAAAAGATTCCAACTCGTGTGACTGTGGAAGCGGGATCGGTGCGGTAGGTCTCGTGAAGAGATTCGAATAGCGAGACATTCACCAACCCGGAGGAGAGTCCAATAAACAGCCAGCTACCAAACTGCGCATAGAACGGCACCGGTTGGGAAAGCAAACTTAGAAGCAAGAGAGACGCTGTCGCGATGGCGCATCCGGCTAGCCTAAGCCGCACCGGCACCAGAGTACGAACGAAGTGACGACGCAACTCGCCCCCGGCTACCACTCCCATACTGACGGCGAAAAACAGCCAGCCAGCCGCGTCATACCGTTCGGTTATGTGATAGTTCCAGGCAGGAAGGCTAGCTCCCAACAGGGCCAACAGAAATCCCGAAATTGCAAACCCTCGCAGGACGGGGTAGCTGCGCTCCATCGACCTATGCCACCCTACCCCAACCGTTGGGACTGCTCTCCACAAAATTTCTATCCCTAGACATTGACAAACTCAGAACCGGGTTGTAATTTCGAAGTATCACTGAAAAAGGAGGTGGTCCAGGTAAATGATAAATGGTTGTAGACCCGGCGAGGTGGCCGACCACTAGGTCGACTGTTCATCAGTAACCGGGCTTCCGCAGTCAGTGGCGGAACCGGATTTCCTGTGGACCGGCCGCTTCGTCGTGTGAAGCGAAACTGCCTCAGGTATCATCAGTAAGGCTAGCAGATCCCCCGTAGGCTTGTGAGAGCTTGCGGGGGTTTGTGTTAGAATCGAAATTTCAGGAAGGACCCCCTAAGACAATGAAAGCAGCAATCCATCCTGCTTACGAGCAGGTAAATGTTGTGTGCGCGTGTGGGCATAGATTTGAGACTAGATCGACCCACAAAGGCGACATCCGCGTAGAAATTTGCTCCAGCTGCCACCCGTTTTTCACTGGCAAGCAGAAGCTTATCGATACGGCTGGACGCATCGATAAGTTTGAAAAGAAGTTTGCGAAGGCACGCGTGGACAAGCGCAAGCCCACCATCGCTTAATTCATCTCAACTCCAACAGCCAGCATCACTGCCCGCAACGCGGGGAGCGCCCAAAATTCTGCCGGTCGGCATCATTCCACAACATAGTTTTGATGCCGTCCGGACAGAGAGCTTCAGCGGAAACACTCTCTTCCGTTGTTTTAATGTGAAGCACTGCCCCTCGGCTGTAATTTATGGCGCGACTCATGCCTGTATCTACCAGGAAGAGAAGCCCATAGCGTTGAAACATTTCCCCTCCGTTGCGGTGTAATCCATCGTCAAACTCGACGTCACCCGGTTCGTGTCCCTGAACCAGATGATTTACAGAGAGCGCAGCTACGTTGGCGCTCAATACCGCCGTATCGCCTTTCTTCGAGTAGAACCAATTGTTTGAAGCGGAAACGCCGCTCAAGCGCGCTTCTAAAATGGAGTCGCCGTCACTTAATTGAGAGGTTCCAAAGCCCGATTTGTCGATTCCCGACTGGAGATCCTTGGTCAATGACGGCAAGTCGCGACCGGACGTGTTGCCCGTGTGAGAGAAAAACCAATCGTTCACTCGTGCAGCGAGTGGCATTCCACAAAGAAACACGCCGACGTCTCCCTCGCATTTCGCCACGCTTTTCGGATCCAGTCCGGCATTTTTCAATTCGGCATAAAAGTCCGACGTCTTGCTTCCTTTTGCATCCGCAAGGAACTCCGCTTCGTGATTACCCATCAATTCGATGACGCGGCCACCTTGAAGGGCGGCGCTGACGGAAAGGGCGTTGACGATCGAAATGACTTTAAGCGATTGTTTCCCTTTGTCGATCAGATCTCCCAAAAAGACTACAACGGCAGTGCCCGCAGTCCATTGAACATCCTCAGGGGCCCGGATATCGCCCTCTTGCATAATGCCTGAGCTTTGAAGAAGCCGAATCATGCGGTCGCTATCGCCATGCACATCGCCAATGGCGAATATCTCAATGGCCCCGTCGACCTGCACGATTGCCGGATTCGCTACCCAGTCCCTCTCGCCCGACGCATGCGCAGCAAACGGTAACACAATTGCAACACCGGCGAGAAAGCGTGGGACGGTGGTTTTAAATAGCACCCTTCGAAGTGCAACCCAGGAAAACATGCGAACGGATTTAGGGGTTGTTAACATGTTGTTCATATTTGCCAGGCAATTTCCATTATTCAGTTTTCGGGTCGCCCTTACATGAATCTTGAGCAACTATCGCGCCACGAGCTGAAATACGCCGTTCATCCCGATTTAGTAGAAGCCGTTCGGGCTTACATCTGCCGCTATTGCAAGATCGACGAACACGGCTCCCCCGAGAAGGATTATTTCTACACTATTGACAGTCTCTACTTCGATACGGACGAGTACGATGCGTATTGGGATGTGGAAGACATGGCGCCCATCCGTGCAAAACTCCGGGTACGCTGTTACCCAGATACAGCCGATGCGACCGTAAAATTGGAAGTGAAACGTCGGCAAGACGGATTAATCATTAAGTCAGCCGCGTCTCTACCGCGCGCGGGATGGACTGATTGGCTGCGCTGCCCCGGTAAAGCCGCACTCCTTCCCACACAGTGCAGAGAGGCCCTGCGAGCTTTTGTAATTATTATGCAATCTCACAATCTACGCCCGAAAATGCTTGTTCGGTATGAGCGGCAAGCTTATCAAAGCACCGTGGATCACGAGGTTCGCGTTACTTTCGACCGAAACATGGTCCATCAGATAATGACCCGTTTTGAATTGAACGGTTCTCCCTCTCGTTGGATGTCGATGGATGATGAACAATCAATGGGTGTACGCGGACACATTTTGTTGGAGTTAAAGTTCAAAGATCGTGCTCCCGTGTGGATGTCCGATCTGACCCGCCGGTTTAAGTTGAAACGGCAAGGGTATTCGAAATATTGCTCAGCGGTGCGTCGCTCTGTTCTCGAGGAAACTCCTTATTGGGATCTGGTTCCGGCTCACGGCCGAATGGAATATAGCAGGCGCGAATGGACTTCCTAAACACCGTTCCTGCTACGTCGGTTCTTGATTTGCGGACGGCCCTTGTCGCCGTGCTTGTGGCATTCGCCTGTACACACGTATTGGCTGTTGTATATGTATGGTCATACCGCGGGCTGTCCTATTCGCAATCTTTTGTTCAGACTTTGGTAATGGCCGGCGTAGCTACTTCCCTAATGATGGTGGTGATCGGTAGCAATGTCGTATGGGGAATCGGAATGGTGGGAGCCCTTGCTTTAGTGCGGTTCCGGTCCAGTTTGCGCGATTCGCGCGACATGATCTATATATTTGCAGCGTTGGTTATTGGACTGGCCTCTGGGACTCGCGCGTTTGCGATTGCCGTAGCCGGGACTGTTACGTTTTCCTTAGTTTCCCTTTACTTGAGCCGTCTCTCCTTCGGGATGAAAAGTTATTTCGACGCGCTTCTACGGTTCACGCTGATTACGAGTGAAGCGCAATCGAGTAGCGCCGCGCAGAATTTTATGGTGCGGCATTGTTCCCGGTTCGCTCTAACTATGGTGCAGCAGGTGGCCCAGGGAACAAGCGCTGAACATGTGTACCAAGTACGATTCCGGCGCGAGCGGTCGCGTCAGGAACTAATTCGCGATTTGTCGAGCGTTCCGGGATTAAGCGACTTGTCTCTGATGTTGGAAGAGACCCGCGTCGAGATCTGACATGCGATCGTCCATTCCTTTTAGCCGGGGATTACGAATCTCCGGAGCGGCATTTGTTTGGCTTGCGGCGGTCGGGGGGGCGTATTGGCTCTACCGCGATGGCGCAGGTGGCGGCGACGTGACCGCAATCGCACAAATCAAGCAGTTCAAAGTATCTCCGTCGAGCCTGGGCCGCCTTGTTTCTCTCCATGTAGCCGAAGGGCAGCGCGTGAGCGAAGGGACGGTCTTGGCGAGGTTCGATACTACCCTTATTGAGGGGGAGATGTCGGTTGCGGCGGTACGCCGTCAGTACGCGTTTTCTGAAGTGCGCGCCAATGGCGTAAATCTCGACGTTTCTTCCCTTGAAGCGGAACAGATATTCGAACGTGAAATTGACGCCATCAGCGTGGAGTTGCAAACGGCGCGGTCGGAAGCTTCACGAAACCGGGCGGAACTGAGCAAGTTGGTGGAAGCTACCGAGAAGCAGCGCGACTTAGTGACTCGAGGGCTAACCACGATCGCACGTTTAGCGGAGTTGGAAATTCAGCGCACTGCTTTGGAAGAAGCCGCGAAGGAATGGCCGCCGAGGATCGCGAGCATCGAAAGCCGATTGAAAGCGTCCCAAACGAGATTGCAAAGCTTGCAGCGAACACGGGCGGAGAATCAGAACGGCAATCATGCGACTCAATTGCAGCCGTCCCGCGATAAGGTTCGCCAGGAAGAACAGGCTCTTCGACTGTTGCAAACACAGAAGGATTCGTATATTTTGCGCGCCGGTTCGGACGCGTATGTATCGTTAATTCAAGCTCGGCCGGGGGATGTTTTACGGCCTGGCGATCCCGTTATGACTTTGGTGGAAGCGCAACCGCGCCGCGCCATCGCCTACCTGGAAGAACGTGCTGGAAACAGTT
>CAXSIG010000002.1:5646-17548 GCA_964237255.1 uncultured Bryobacteraceae bacterium | reverse complement strand
GCGTGGGAGATCGACGCGAATTCGCCGCTAACGTGGTGACGGTTGCAGGCGATGTCAGCGAAATTCCCGAGCGGGTTTCGTCCAACCCTCACATTGCATCGTGGGGCCGCGCCTTTTATCTCTCTTTACCCGAGCACACTCAGATTGATCCGGGCGAAGCTCTCGATGTACGTCTTACGACGCCGCTCAACGCATCTTCGCGACGTTTGCACGCTTCCAACTGAGATGGCCGCATCGCCTTTCTACCTTACTGTTTTGCTGGTTGCGGCCAACTTTGCCGAAGCGCGCACTCTTTCCGAAGAAGAAGCGGTACGCATTGCCTTGGCGCGAAACCCCGATATTATTGCTGCGCGACAACGTCTCACGATAGCGGGAGCGCGGGTCGGCAGTGCCGCCCTATTAGCCAATCCGGAAGTGAAGATCGGGTCCGCAGATGCGGCGGACGACGATTCCGTGGATGTTCGCCGGCACAACAGTATCGGTCTGCGGTGGTCTCCGCCCCGGCTTCATGAGCTTTCGCTGAAGACCAGCATTGCGCGAAGCCAGGAATCGCAGGCCGGCGATCTGGTGGCCGTCGCGGAACAAAAACTAGTGTCGGAAGTGCGGTTGTTTCATCGTACCCTCTGCCTTCTGACAGAACAAATTCGCGTGGCGGATGACGGCGTTCGCCTTCGCGAGCAAATCGTAAGGGCAGTTGACGAGCAGGCCAAAGCAGGCGTGAAAACCAACCTGGACCGCAGTGTGGCGGAGTTGTCTCTTGCCGACGCACGTTATATTCCGGCGCGCTTTCGCGCACAACGCCGCGTGGAACAGGGCCGGCTGGCTGCAAAGTTGGCGATCGCGGATCCGAATATCGAGCCGGTACCGGGTGGGGAAGTGCTGAGCTTTGCTTTCCCCAAGGCTTCGCGCGAGTCGCTGTTGGCAAAAGCGATTGAGAACCGGCCCGAGATGCACGCCGCTGCGGACCGCTGCACACAAACCGAACTCACTTTAAAGTCGGTCCGCCAGGAGCAGTACCCATGGCTGTCGTCGGTCCAGGTAACCCGCCGATTCACAGGGGTGTCAACCACCGGTGCCTGGGCTTATCAAGCGGGCGTCAGTTTGCCGGTCTTTTACTGGAACTCCCGGTTCACCAAGGCGGCGGTAGGGGAAGTAGAAGGCTGCGCTCTGGACAAAGACGCCATCAAGGCTTCAATCGTAGCTGAAGTGAATGAACTTTTGGTACGTCTGGAAGCTACATTCAAAGAACTTGGGGACCACCGCCGGGTGATTGATGAATTGATCCAAAGGCGCGAAACCATTGCTCAGGCTCAGCTGGAGGCTGGACAATCCGACCTGGTAGAACCTCTGCTTGCACAAGCTTTGCGGCTGAGTGGCGAGCAGGCATTCCTCGCCACGCTACTGGAATACCGGGCGCTTGAAGCGAGCCTAGAACAGGCCGTAGGCGATGCCGTTCGGTAACGCCGTTCGGCTTCTCACTTTTTCTTTTCTTCTCTTTCAGGATTCACAGAAGCTTCGTTTTGGGTTACCGGTCGCGTTTGCGGGCATGTGCGATGCGTCCGCAGCTATTTTTGACGGTGATCGTGTGTTGGTGCTCAATGACGAAGATCAAGCAGTAACATCTCTTCGTTACTTCGATCCGCTTCGCGGCGGTGGGCCGGTTCGAACCGCGACACTTCCGGTGGCTGGATTGGACATATCAATGGACCATCCGGAGATCGATATCGAAGCCGCAACGCTGGTGGGGTCTCGACTTTTCATTTTGGGATCGCATAGCCGGGGGAAAAACGCGCAATTGCGAACCAGTCGGCAGCGTCTCTTCGCGGTAGAGTGGCCGGTTCGCGGCGAAGTGGCCAAGCTCGATGGCAGGCCATACACATCATTCTTGTCCGATGCTCAGCGGGTACTTACCGGAGCGGGGAAGGGAAAAACGATATTGGATCGGAACATCCCACCGCATGATGGTGGAGTGAACCTGGAAGGAATGGCCGAAGCTCCGGACGGCGGTTTGTTTCTGTGTTTTAGGAGCCCGTTAATCGATGGGAAGGCTTTGTTGCTCGATTTGCGAAATCCGCTGGAGACACTTCACGGGGCAGCCGCTAAATTGGGTCCGCCTCTGCTATTGAATCTGGATGGACAGGGATTTCGGGATATGGTGTGGGATAAGGGTCGGCGTACGTTTTGGATTCTGAGCGGGCCTGTTGAGGCGGCCGGACGCTTTCGCCTTTGGCAGTGGAGTGGAAGTCCGTCAGATGCGCCAGTTCTGAAAGCGGATCATAAACCAGCCAAGATCGGAATTCTCGGGCGGGGATTTCCGGAGGCATTAGCGCTCGACCGGGGAAATAGACTGTGGATGTTTGTGGACGAAGGCTCTCGCGAGGTCAACGGCACTCCCTGCAAAATAGCGGGCCAACAGGGCTTTCACGGTATGCAGGTCGACATACCCTGATTCGGTGAATGTCGTTTGGCAGAGGAAATGCCTCATTTTGCCGTAAATGCTTCGCTGTGTCGCTACACTGCCGTTTCTTCTTCTCTCCACTGTGTCGGCCTGGTCGCAAAGCGATCCAGCTCTTGCGGATTTTTTCGACGACACGCAAATTCAGGACGTCCGGCTTACTGTCAATCCTGACGATTGGGCAAATTTACGCCAGAACTACCTAGATAGCACCTATTATCAGGCGAAGTTTACTTGGCGCGGAATTACGAACACCGTGGGAATACGCGCTCATGGAAACGGTAGCCGCAGCCCTGTTAAGCCAAACCTGGACGTCAATATCGACAAGTACGTGAAGAAGCAAAGGTTTCTGGGAACCGATTTTTTCATTCTCAAGGCGAACAATCAAGATCCAACAACAATCCATGAAAAAGTAGCCTTTAAGATGTTTGAGAAGATGGGCCTTCCAACCCCCCGCGAATCTCCTGCGCGCGTGTACGTCAACGATGAATTTTTCGGGTTCTATTACATCGTTGAACATATGGATGAGGCATTCTTAAGCCGGAATTTCGGCGAGGATACGGGGTACTTGTACGAGTATCAAGGCGAAATCAACTATAACTTTGAAGACTTGGGCTCTGACCCCGGCGTTTACGCTCAGTTCCTGGACCTAAAAACCGATCAGGACGACCCGGATCTTCAGTGGTTTGCCGACTTTGTTGCTGCCATTAACCAAAGTTCCAATACCGACTTTGTAAGCGCCGTGTCGAAGTATGTCGACCCAAAACTTTACCTGACGCACGTTGCTATTGAGAACGTAGTCGGCGAGGTGGATGGAATCGCAGGCGGTGTTCTAGGGATGAACAACTTTTATCTGTACCGTTTCGATGGAGGTGATTTGTCCCAGTTGATTGTTTGGGATAAGGATCTTTCGTTCCTTAGCGGCACGACAGACATTTTCGCCGGGACCCAAGTCAATATTCTGGTACGGCGTCTGATGGCTATTCCGGAATACCGGGCGGCTTACTTGGACGCCTTACAGAAGGCGGCTACTTTGTTCGGCGGCGTCAATGGTTGGGCGGATGATGAGATTGCCCGCGAGTACGCGTTGATCCATGACGTCGCGACTAACGATCCAAACAAGCAGTGCATTTCGAATGGAAGTCCGGTAAGTTGCACGGCTGGTGATTTCGAAACGGGCATTACTGCTATGCATGCGTTTGTCGCTAAGAGAGCGCCGGAAATTCTGCGCCAGTTAAGCAGCAATCCTTACCAATTGCCCACAAAGCCCCTCATCGTTAGTGCAAGGACCGCCGGTTCGGGAGGAGGCACGAATCTTGCGCCCGGCTCCTTGGTAACTGTTGCTATTCAAAACTTTCCATCGAGCAGCCAGGCTGGCGCTGGCGAGACGCTGCCGAGAAACGAAGGAAATACAACATTCTTGGCCATCAACGGAATTCGAGCGCCAATAGCGTCCGCGGATGGGAATGTGGTTACGATCCAAGTTCCGTGGGATCTATTACCCGGAACCGTGAGTCTCGCGGCATCGAACAACGGTCAATTAGGAAACAGCTTGAGCGTGTCGGTGATCGATTCTGCTCCGTCTGTTTTTTCGGTAACCCACGCAGACTCGTCCGCAGTTTCCAGTAGCCAACCGATTGTAGCGGGGGAAACACTTTCAGTGTTTTGCACCGGATTAGGAACCACAGGAAAATATTTTGACCCGGGCGTCCCAGCGGATGCAGTGTCGCTTTCCGTGGTGTCGGCTCCGGTATCGGTGAGTCTTGACGGATCCCCAGCCTCCGTTCTCTACGCTGGATTGGCACCGGGATATGCGGGGCTCTACCAGATAAATCTCGTAGCTCCAGCGAGCGTGTCTTCGGGTACTATCCCGCTCGCAATCAGCGTCTCAGGCCACACATCGTTAACGAATGTAGCCATACAATAGTAATCGAATTGTAACGGAGGAACATCTGTCTCTACTCAGCCGCCGCGAGTTTATCCAGCTCTCTTCCGCCCTGGCGCTTGCACTGGAGCGCCGTGCCAATGCCGCCGGGATTACCTTGGTTCGGATGCCATACCTGCAAAGCGTGTTGGCAACGCAGGCATCTATTCTTTGGACCACTCTTGAAGCGGGTAACGGTACGGCTACAATCACCGCCGGTAGCATTTCACGGACAGTTGCTGCGTCACGGCGGTCATTTCCTACATCCGATACACGCTTAACTTATCCCTTTTATCAGTATCAAGTCGATTTCACAGGGCTGTCAGCGGACACCGCTTATTCGTATAGCATCGGCGTCAATGGACAGACTCTTGCGGGGGGCCCGGGTTTGTTGAGCTTCAAGACGGCCAACACCTCGACGAAGTTCTCGTTTTTGGCAATGGGCGATAGTGGACAGGACACTCCGGAACAACTCGCGCTCATCAAATTAATGCTGGCCGAGAAGGATATTCGTTTCCTGCTGCACAACGGCGATCTGTCTTATCCCCAAGGCGATTACGTTAATTACGAGGATTCGTATTTCGGTAAGAATGCAGCGCTGATGAGTCAGTTATGCTTTTTTGTATCGTCCGGAAATCACGATTACTACGTTGCGGATGAAGTTCCGTTCAAAAGCGTGCATTCGTTTCCGGCGAGCGCCGTTCCCGTTCCGGCGATTCACCAGGGGCTGTATTATTCCTTCGATTGGGGCCACATTCATTTCTCGACCATCGATTCGAACCGGCTGAACATTCCCGGCGAGTCGGATCAGATGTTAAGTTGGCTTGACCAGGATCTCAATGCCAGCGATAAGTACTGGCGCATCATTATGTTGCACCACACGCCGTACCCCACAGGTCATCACTTAGGCGATGAGATCTGCAATCTTGCTCACGACCGTGTAAACCCAATCGCGGAGCGCAACGGCGTTCAATTCGTGATTGCCGGCCATGAGCACGGATATGAAAGAACGGTGTCGTTAATATCGGATACCGCAGTTTCGGGTGGACGCGGAATTACGTACTTGACGACGGGCGGTGGGGGCGCTTATCTGCACGATGTTGGCATCCAGCCACAAACGGCAGTGGCTCAATCCACCTTTCACTACACTCGCATCGACGTGGATGGCGCAACCTTGTCTTTGCGCGCGATCGGCACGAATGGAACGGAGATCGACCATTTTTCGCTTAGTCCAAGCCCGGTGCTGACACAGGTGGTCAGCGCGGCGGATTATTCGTCCAACGTTTCCTCCGGAACACTTGTTAGTATCTTCGGCCGCAATCTGGCGGTGGAGCCGGCCGCGTTTAGTACGCTTCCGCTGCCAGTTGGTTTAAACAGTATCGGCGTTACGATTGGCGGTCAGGCGGCTCCGTTGCTTTACGTTTCTCCCAGTCAGATCAACTGCCAAGTGCCCAGTGGTTTGAGCGGCACACAACCGGTGCAGGTGGCGACATCGCATGGGACGGTTTCGACGCAGGTGTCCGTCGATTCGGTCGCCCCCGCAATTATCACGGCCACTTACCGCGACCAAGCGATTTCCGCCAACAATCCGGCGCCTCCTGGCTCGACGATTGTCATTTACGCGACGGGTCTTGGCAAGACTACAACCGATGTTCCTGTCGGGCAGGCAAGTTCGGGGTCCAACACTGTCGTTGCACCGGTCGATGTAATTGTAGGCCGGACGATTCATATCAGCCCGCTTTACGCAGGATTGACGGCGGGACTGGTAGGCGTTTATCAGGTAAACGTTACCATTCCTTCGTCAACACCCGCGGGCAACACCGTCTTGCAACTCTCGATAGGAGGGGTCACGAGCCGTGCATTCAATTTGGTTCTCGGGACGTCGCGGTCGTAAGTTAATGGGATTCTAGCCGCAATCGAGTTGGGCTAAGAGCTGTGATAAACTCACCCGCGTGAGTCCCAAAATACTTCTCCGCCGAGCTACGCTGCTTACAATGCTTACCGGCAGCCTTCTGGCGCAAAAGCCGGTCTTGATCGAAAATTTCGAATCCGGCAAGATCGATACTGCTGTCTGGGACGTAAGGCAAAACGGCGGCGAGACGATTGCGGTGGAAGCTGTTGATGGCGCCCACGGTAAGTATGCGCTTCACGTTCATTACCCGGAAAACGAACGCGGCGCCTATGCGTTTATTGTCGCGACGCACCTGCCCGACTCGGTTCGATCGCATTATTTCGGACGCGCTTACATGAAGATCACTCCCGCCGCTCCGCCCAACAGCCATGCCCCGCTGATTTTCACGGGCGAGCCTGGCTGGCCAATCTCAAAGTTTCAAGAAATCGGTTTGTGGAAAGGCGACTGGATGCCTTCGTATCAGGAAAACAAGTTGCCCAGGGGTCAGGGCCGCGGCGAAGATACTCATCGCAGCGAAGTGGAACCGCCCGCCGGCAAATGGTTCCTGCTCGAATGGGAGTTCAACGATGATCCAACCACTATTACGATGTGGGTGGACGGCCAACTGGTTCCCAATAAGGTCGGTGGTCAGGATGTGACGGTCGTACCTTTTGTGTGGCCGAAACCGAAAGCGGACGCCGCGCCTCCGGTCGATTCCAAAACCTCCAATCTGGTCGGCGGTTACAAGGAGTGGGGCTTCGGCAATCGCGTCTGGCAGGTACCGGCTCCGGCCATGGATTTTTATTACGACGACATCGCGATCTCTACGTCCCGCATCGGACCTGTGAAATAGATTTCTTCAGAGCACAACAACTTCCCGGTCCGGTGGGAAAACCTTCGGGCGAATTTCATGAATCCCGAGACTTAGCAGCGTTTCAGGCTGGTCCTGATAGGAAAGCGGATTAATTTCCCATCCATCTCTCCTGTAGCGTCTGGCCCAGATCCAAATACCACCCAGGAGGACAACACCGAACAGGAAGAGCTCTGAGATCTGCGCAACGGTAGCAATGAATATCGACAGAACCGGTACGACGAAACCAAGAACCGCTAACCACCCGGACAGGATCATCATCAAAGACTTTTTGCCGGGAACGTAGGAGCACGCAAACGGCAGTTGTTGCCAATTTTGGAAAAGCAGTTCAAAGGCAGTCAATGAAACCAAGACCTGCAGGAGAGTCATCTTCAGAGCCAGCGGCGCACCAAGAGGTATCAATGCAAGAGCAAGAAAGATGAGATGCATCGGCAGCAGCACGCCAGCGACCACGAAACGGGATAACGCGGCCATCCATGCGACGCGCCCTTCGTGTTCGCTTAATTGAAAAATCCAATTCGCCGAAAGTTCTACAGGGATGCGAAAAACATGACGGAGTCCAGCGAGGAGAATGGCCGACGTAGCGAGTGGCCAGAAGAGACAGGCGAAGCCCAGGGTTTGTCGCCAATTACCGACCCACTTTTGAGCGGCGGCGGTTGCTAACGAGCTGTTGATGACGATAGCTGCGGCGGCGGCAAAATACGCGAGAAAGATGAGGCGATGCTGACGGCTCCTGGTAAGCGTTTTGCCGATGAAGTGGATGATCGCGAGTTTGCGAGCATCGCCGCTTAACAGGTTCAGCATGCTCCACGTTCCCGATCGGTACATGGATTCCTGGACGGGACTTTCTACCAGCAACCGCCGGTACCGCCGGTAGCTCAGAATATAAACCGAAATCATCAGTACGAACGCGAAAACAAACGCTGCGATCGCACGCGTTGCCATTGCTATCGAGAACGCGTCCCGGCTTCCGACCAACCACTGGTACAGTCCTGCAAACCAGACAGACGGAAAGGACTGTCCAAAGTTGGCCGCGAGTTCGAAGATCTCATTCCGCCAACTCCCAATTACCCAGCTTGAAATGGCCGCCAGAAAGAAAGCGGCGACCAGCACAGCCTGAATGAACGTGGAGAAACGAATGAACAGTCGTCCCGGAAGTAGATTGAGAAGCAACCCTTGTAGCGCAACAATTGCAAATAATACACAAAGGCAGCCAAGTCCCGAGCAGACTGCCTGAGCTACTACATTCTGAAGATAAGAAGCTTGTTGCCAATGCCCTGCGTACTGAAAAGGCACGCCAAACGAGGGCATCAGATTTAGCGCACCGACGAGCATCAAAGTGAACGCGATTACCGATGCGAATCGTGCGCCGAAAATCTCACAATCCCGAACGGGCATCGCGGCGAACGCAAAATAGTCCCGCCGATTAGGGAACAGCGATTGCCACTGCAAGAGTCCGAACAAACCGCTGATAGAGAAGAGCAGGGTCAACAGCGAAATCTCGTCGGCAAAGAGACTCGTGCGAAAGCCTTCCGGGGTGGGCAGCAACGACAACCGGCGATAACGGCCAGCCGTATTCGGGTCAAGCAGGACCATACCGGCTGGAAGAGCAAGGGCGAACGCATTGATTGCGACGGTACGCCACTGACCGCGAACTGAGAACATTTCACTGTCGAACATGGTGGAGAAGAAGTGACGGAACAATTCAAAGAGCGGTGACCGCGTTTCGCGCGCCCAATCCATCCGAGCCCGGTTCATGCGCTCATGGCCTCCAGAATACGTGTCACTCTGCCGCTTAAATCCCGTTGTGCCGTTAGTTGAGAAAACACACCTTCGAGGGAGGCTTGATTCATGGAGATCCGGAGCTCTGCAACTGCATTATCGGCAACGATTGTCCCGTGGCTCACGACGAGAACACGAGAACACATCTTTTCGACTACTTCAAGAACGTGCGAACTGAATAGAACCATTCGCCCTTGCGCAACGAAGGAATCGAGAAGGCTTCGGACGACCAAGGCGGTCTCGACGTCAAGGCCGGAAAAAGGCTCGTCCAAGATAAGCAGTTCCGGATTATGAAGCAGCGCTGCGGCGAACAGAATCTTCTGACGCATGCCTTTCGAATACGAACTTACCGGAAGATTTCTGTCATCCCATAACGAAAAGATGTGCAAGAAGTCCTCTATCTTCTGCTCCAGCAGCTTATGCGCGATACCGTGAAGCCGACCGGCGAGTTGCAAGCATTCGCGCCCGGAAAGAAACGGATACAGGCTAGACTCTTCCGGAACATAGCCGATGCGGTGTTGAAACGCGGGTAGATCACCGAGAACGCTTCGACCGTGAAATACAATCTGACCTTCGTTTGGCTCGACCAATCCGATGATCATCTTCAAAGTCGTACTTTTTCCCGCACCATTCGGACCCAGAAATCCGAGAATTTCTCCGGGTCTGATCACGAAACTTACGCCGGATAATACGGGATTGCCGTCGTAGCTCTTCGATAGGGATCGAACCTCAAGCACATTACCTCCAACGGGTAGACTTCGCCCTCGACAGATTAGACCGCGAACAGTTGGACACCAATCTCAGCCGAAAAGTTGCCCATGGTCTAAAACCAGAACTCACTATTACGACTTGCTCACCTTGACATAGTACAAATCGGTAGCAACATCGAAATCGTCTTTTTTCAACGTCGTTTTAAGAGTTTTCCACTGTGTAGTGACCGGCTGGATCTTCTGCCAGCGGTCCTTCTGCCCAACCAGGATCGGCATGGCAAACACTGGTTCGTCCGCTCGCCAGCGATAAGAGACCGTACCGGCCGCTTCGTCGAACTTTAATTCCAAAGTAGGCGGCACGGCATGACGCAGGTATTCATCGAAGATCGTGGTGAGATCCAGACCAGTCTCCTTGTTGAAGAAGGCGACCATATCCGTTGTCATAATCGTTTGATACTTGAAGCGCTGGTAATAATCGTGAAGTAGCCCGAACCACTTCGCATCGTCGCTTATGATGCTTCGAACGGTATTCAGGAAGAGGGCGCCTTTCTTGTATTGGTCCGCGGGAGGCGTGCTGAATACATTTGGCTCGGAGATGACAGGTTGCGCGTTCTTAACGCCCTGTTTTCCGGTATTGAGATAGGTGAGCGAGTCGGCCTTGCCCCACATGTACTCCACAAACAGCGTTTCGCAATAGTTCGCCCATCCTTCGTGGATCCACATGTCTGAGCGGTCTTTTGCCGTGATGCTGTTCCCAAACCATTCATGCGCGCTTTCGTGGATGATGATGAAGTCGAACCGCGTTCCTATGCCGGTTTTCGGCTGTCCTAAATATCCGTTTTCAAAATGGTTTCCATACGTAATGGCCGTCTGGTTCTCTACGCCTGAGTAGAGGGCCTCCACCAATTTGTAGCCGTCTTTGGGGAATGGATATTCGCCGAAATAGTGCTCATAGGCTTTGAGCATGTCCTTGACCTGAACAAATTGCTTCTTGGCCTTTTCCAGGTCTTCAGGGAAGACATAATAGTCGAGCGTGAGTTTGCCATAGGTATCGGCAAAGTGCTCATTCTTTCCGATGTTCAAGGAGACATCGTAGTTGTTGATCGGATACTGTACCTTCCAATCCCAACGCGTGTAGCCATCGTGAAGGTCGGTCTTCCCCTGGAAGCGACCGCCCGAAACCTCGGTATATTCGTTGGGCGCGGCGACGCTGATATCCATATTCTCCACTTCGTCACGCCACTGATCTTTGTTCGGCCACCAGACACTGGCGCCTTCCTCTTCGCAGGCTGTATTAACCAGCGGCCGCCCCGCCGGATCTTTTCGGAATACGAAACCGCCGAAGCGGCCCATCTCCACCGGATGACCTGAATAATAAAACTCGATTGTGTAGGTCTTTCCCTTCTTTAATTTGGAGGGGAAATCCACGTAGACCGTTCTGCCAGCGGCACGTTCGTACTTCAGATTGGCGGCGGCGCCCGGAACTCCATCCAGCAGAATCTTTTCGATTTGAAATTCGGGAATGAGGTCGAGTTGAATGCGAGCGCCGTCCTGTAACATCCGGAAGCGAATGGAATTCTTGCCGCTAAGAAATTGCTTCTCGGGATCTACACGAATGTCGAGATGGTAATAGAGCAGGTCGTTATTTGCGCGATACGGTCCATAGGCGCCCCGCAAACTATCTGCCTCTGTGAATATCTGAGTCGCCGCCTTGGCGGGCCTAGGCGCTGTAGAGACGGTTTGTCCGGAAAGTGACGCTGCCGATATGAACCAGAAAAAGACAGTAATGTATACCAAATTGGATACGTTCAGTGTCACTCAATTACGGTAGCGCAGTTCCAGCTATGATGCCAACCGACGCCGTGACTACGTTTAACGCTACGATGAGCCAATGCTTCGGACCCGAATCGCTGTATTTATCTGCGCTGCCCTATCTATCTACGCGCAGGATGGCGCTCGCTGGTGGCGTCATGTCGAATTTTTGGCAGATGACAAATTGGAAGGCCGCAATACAGGTAGTGAGGGGCACCGAAAAGCTGCGCAATACGTCGCCGGGGAATTTGAGCGAGCCGGCTTGAAACCCGCGGGTGAACATGGCTACATCCAGCCTGTCAAATTCAAAACCCGCCAGATCGACGAGGCGCATTCCTCAGTAGCACTCATGCGTGGTGGATCGCGGGAGCCACTTAAGTTAGGCGACGAGGTCACCATTGGCTTGCGAACCGATCCAGCCCCGGACATGGAAGCGCCGCTGGTCTTCGCGGGCTAT
>CAXSIG010000002.1:3451-5636 GCA_964237255.1 uncultured Bryobacteraceae bacterium | reverse complement strand
TCCATTCCCGAAACGAAGTTTGACGACTTCGCGCAGATTGACGCACGAGGCAAGGTGGTGGTTTATCTTACCGGCGCGCCGCCCAATGTTCCGGGGCCGCTCAGTTCGCATTACCAATCGGCGGGAGAACGCGCGGCGGCGCTCAAGCGTGTGGGTGCGGTGGGAACAGTCGTCATCCAAAATCCCAAGTCATCGGACATCCCTTGGTCGCGCTCCAGTTTGGCGCGACTAGCTCCCGCGATGAGTCTGGCAGATGCCGCGCTGGACGAAAGCTCCGGCTTTAAGATCGGGCTGACTATGAATCCGGCATTTGCAGACAAGTTGTTCGAAGGAACGGGTCACACGGTCGCGGAAATTTTAGAAGCCGCGAATGCCGGAAAAGCTCTCCCCCATTTCGACATTCCGGCCAGGCTGAAAGCCACGGTAGCTGTGAAGCGCGGCGAAGTAGAATCGCAAAATGTCGCGGCGATTTACCCCGGATCAGACCCAAAGCTACGCGACGAATACGTTGTGATGTCCGCGCACTTGGATCATCTTGGAGTGGGTGAGCCGATCAACGGCGACCGGATTTACAACGGCGCAATGGACAATGCGTCCGGCATTGCGGCGATCCTCGATGTGGCGGAAACCATGCACGAAAACAAGGCGACCCCGAAGCGATCCATATTGTTCGTTGCCGTTACGGGCGAAGAAAAGGGACTGCTCGGCTCACGCTACTTTGCGAATCACCCGACCGTGCCCGCGAAACAAATTGTAGCGGACTTGAATTTGGACATGTTCCTGCCGTTAGTTCCGCTGAAACAACTAATCGTTTACGGACTGGACGAATCGGATTTAGGCGACGATGTGCGTGCTATCGCCAAGCCAATGGAGATCGGTATCCAAACCGATCCGGAGCCGCTACGAAACGTATTCATCCGAAGCGACCAATACAGCTTCATCCGTCAAGGCATCCCCGCGCTTTCGATGAAGATCGGGTACGTAGTGGGGTCGCCCGAAGACAAGATTATGAAGCGATGGCTGTCCGAGCGCTACCATGCACCCTCGGACGATTTGCAGCAGCCGGTCGATAAACAAACCGCCGGAAAGTTCGACCAGTTTGCGGCGAAGCTGCTGGAAAAAATCGCGGACCAGCCAGATCGCCCAAAGTGGAAAGAGACGTCGTTCTTTAAGCGATACCAGAAGTAAATCGAAGAGCTACTTTAATTCGGGACTGGTCGGTCCAGCTGGTTCCTGGCCCGCGTTATACCGGATGGACATCGACTGATCCGAATAAAACGTACGGCTCCCGGTCGAGCCGAAAGCAACGGGAACGCCGCTGACAGTATACCCCTGCGGCGTCGCGGAAAGTACAAATTTATAACCTTGCTTGATGCCCGTCGCCAAATCCTCATGGATGATATCGGCGGCTTGCGGCCCGGCTTGCCCGCTGGTAGGTGGTCCTAGTTCCGCTAACGACGCGGCATACTTGCCGTACTGCGAAAAATATTGTGCCTCACCGGAATGAATTGTCTGCACCGCCTTGATGGCAGCGGTTTCCTGCGCGAATTTTCGTGCGTTGTTCAGTTTCGGAACCGCAACGGTCACAATGATCAAAATGATCGCGATTACGATCAGTAGCTCGATGAGCGAAAAGCCTCGGCGGCGTCGGTTATTGGGGATCACCATCTAAATTGTAAGACGCACCGATTCCCTCCAGCGTTTGGAGAAACTTCCCGAGCCTGTCCAGCCTCAACGCATTGGCGCCGTCAGACAGGGCGTGCTCCGGCCGGTCATGCACCTAGACGAAAACGCCGTCGACCCCCACCGCAACTGCAGCCCGCGCGAGCGGCTCGATAAATTCCGGCTGCCCACCCGACACGCCGGCAGTCGCGCTAGGTAATTGAACGCTATGCGTAGCGTCGAAAATCACCGGCACACCCAATCCACGAAGAATCACCAGACTCCGCATGTCAACGACTAGGTTCCCGTACCCGAAAGTAGTTCCGCGCTCGGTGACCATGATCTTGTCATTTCCGGTGGACCGCACTTTATCTACCGAATACTGCATATCGCCAGGCGCAATGAACTGGCCCTTCTTAATATTGACCACCTTGCCGGTCCGCCCCGCTTCCACCAACAAGTCCGTTTGCCGGCAAAGGAAGGCGGGAATCTGCAAAATGTCTGCAACCTCGGCGACGGGCCC
>CAXSIG010000002.1:0-3441 GCA_964237255.1 uncultured Bryobacteraceae bacterium | reverse complement strand
GTGAATATCGGTCAGGATCTCCAGGCCGGTCTCCTGCTTCACCGCCGCCAAAATCCGCAAACCTTCCTGCAACCCCGGCCCGCGATACGAATCGACGCGTGTCCGGTTGGCCTTGTCGAAAGAAGCTTTGAAGATATACTCGCCGGCGACATCCCGAATCGCCCGCGCCATAAAGCGGCAATGCTCCTCCGACTCGATGACGCACGGCCCGGCGATCAGCAACATTACCGGCGTGCATCCGCGTTCATCTGCGGTCCAAACCGCTCCAGCGGCATCATCCGCTGTCTTCGGTATTGATACGCCGCCCCTATGAATGACGTGAACAACGGATGCGGCTCCATCGGTTTCGACTTGAACTCCGGATGAAACTGGCATCCCAGGTACCACGGATGATCCTCCAGCTCGCAAATCTCCACATAGGTCCGGTCCGGCGTTTCTCCGGTGATTCTCAGCCCAGCAGCCGTCAATGCCTTTTCATATTCCCGATTGAACTCAAACCGATGCCGATGCCTTTCGCTGATCTGCTCCGTCCCGTAGGACTCCCGCGCGAAGCTCCCGTCTCCCAGCACGCAAGGCCAAGCGCCCAGCCGCATGGTGCCGCCCAACTCATCGATCCCCTTCAACTCGCGCAGCTTATAAATCACGCGATGGGGCGTGTTCGGATCGAACTCGGTAGAATTCGCACCCGCTAATCCAGCCACGTTGCGCGCGTATTCAATCACCATCGTCTGCATGCCCAGACAGATGCCGAAGTAAGGAACCTTCTGCTCCCGCGCAAACCGGATAGCGTTCAACATTCCTTCGATTCCGCGTTTCCCAAAACCGCCCGGTACCAGGATGCCGTCAAAATTCTCCAGCCGTCGCTCCCAAGCCGGGCCATTCACGCCTTCGGCCTCAATCCAGTGCAGATTCAACTTGAGCTGATGCGCCATCGCGCCGTGCAACAGCGACTCCTTCAGACTCTTATACGAATCTTCGTACTCCACGTACTTCCCAATGAGCGCGATCGACACCTCATCCACCGGATCCTTCATCCGCTCCAACATGCCGCGCCATTTGGTCATGTCGCTCGGCGGCGCGTCCATCTTCAACTGCCGCAGAACGATTTCGTCTACGCCCTGCTCGGCAAAGGAAAGCGGTACTTCATACACGGAGCTGACATCGCTTGCCGTTACGACCGCTTCTTCCGCCACGTCGCAGAAAAGCGCGATTTTCTCCTTCATCTCCTTGGGCAAGAACCGCTCCGCCCGACATAGCAAGATATCGGGCTGAATGCCGATCGCCCGCAGTTCCTTCACGCTATGCTGCGTGGGCTTGGTTTTTAACTCCTGCGCCGCTGCAATCCACGGTACCAGCGTGACGTGTACGAAGATGCAGTTGTCGCGACCCTGCTCATGCCGTACCTGCCGGATTGCCTCTAAGAATGGCAGCGACTCGATATCCCCTACCGTCCCGCCAATCTCGACGATCACGACGTCCACACCCTCCGAGACCTTCTTGATCCCCGCCTTGATCTCATTCGTGACGTGCGGAATTACCTGCACCGTCTTGCCCAGATAGTCGCCGCGCCGCTCCCGCTGAATAATCGATTCGTAAATTCGTCCGCTGGTCAGATTGTTCGCTTGCGTCAACTTCGCATGCGTGAAGCGCTCGTAGTGCCCCAGGTCTAGATCGGTCTCGGCGCCATCATCCGTCACGAACACCTCGCCATGCTGAAACGGGCTCATTGTGCCCGGGTCCACATTCAAATAGGGATCGAACTTCTGCAGCGCGACTCGCAAGCCGCGGCTCTCCAACAGACAACCTATGGATGCGGCCGCGATGCCCTTGCCGAGCGAGGAAACAACACCACCAGTGACGAAAATGTATTTAGCCATTCGATATGTAAGCGAGACTCCGGTCGAAAAGTTGAGTGACCCGTTCGAGGTCTTCGGGCGTATCCACGCCTAGCGATTCGTACTCCGTCGGAACCACACGAATCTTGTGCCCGTTCTCCAGGGCGCGCAACTGTTCCAATCTTTCCGTGCGCTCCAGCGGACCAACGGGAAGGTCGGAATATCCAAGAAGAAAATCCCGACGATACACGTACAAGCCAATGTGCTTAAAGCAGTCCACCTCCTCGCCTTCGCGAGAAAACGGAATCGTGGATCGCGAGAAGTACAAAGCGTTCTCGAAGCGGTCCGTCACCACTTTCACCACGTTCGGATTGGTCAGTTCCCGTGGGTCTTCAATTTTCTTCTTTAGCGTACCCATGGCGATCGCCGGCTCATGAACCAGCGGCAAAACCGCGGCGTCGATCGCCTCCGGATCGATCAGCGGCTCATCGCCCTGGATATTCACTATCAGCTCCGCTGTGTCCTGCGAAGCCACCTCGGCAACGCGATCCGTACCGGACAAATGGTCGTCCCGAGTCATGCGCACATCCGCGCCAAACCGTCGCGCCTCGCGATAAATCCGCTCATCGTCGGTCGCAATTACGGTGTGAGTCACGTACCGCGAAAGGGAAGCACGCTCCCACACATGCTGGAGCATGCTTTTCGAATGAAGTTGAGCGAGAGCTTTACCGGGAAAACGAGAGCTTTGGTACCGGGCGGGGATCACGCCCAGTATTTTGCGGGGCACACACGAATTTAGCATAAAATCCCTGTGATAGACTTCGGCTAGAAGGGTTCCTGACCCGATGCTCCGCCGGCCAATATTCGCTGTAACTCTCATCGCAGCCTGTGCTCTGTTGTCCTTGCAAGCGGACGACGATCAGCGCCCTGTCAAGATTGAACCTCGCGCCAAGCCCGGGCCTACAAGTCCGACTTCGCCGCGATCGAACATCCGGATCGATACGACGGTTGTTCAGATTCCGGTAACCGTGACGGATCCTCTGAATCGCTTCGTTACCGGTCTCGAAAAGGAAAATTTCCGGGTTTTCGAAGACAAGACAGAGCAAACGTTGCAGTACTTTGCCAGCGAGGACGCCCCGATTTCGGTCGGTTTGATTTTCGATACCTCCGGATCCATGGGCAACAAGCTGGAGAAGAGTCGGCAAGCAGTGGCGCAGTTTTTCCGCACAACGAATCCGCAAGACGAGTTTTTCCTGGTGGAGTTCAACGATCGTCCGGTGCTGGCGGTGCCAATGACCACGAGCCTGGAAGAAATTCAGAATCGCCTGACGTTTACGCAATCAAAGGGTCGCACCGCTCTTCTGGACGCCGTTTATCTGGGTCTTCATACCATTAAGAAAGGCCATAACGCCCGCAAGGCGCTGCTCATCATCAGCGACGGCGGCGATAACAGCAGCCGTTATACAGAGGGCGAAATCAAAAACCTGGTGCGTGAAGCGGACGTCCAAATATATGGAATCGGTATTTATGAGTCGTATGGCGGACGGGGGCGCTCAGCGGAAGAATTAGCCGGTCCCGGCTTACTAAGCGAAATATCAGAACAAAC
>CAXSIG010000001.1:0-41937 GCA_964237255.1 uncultured Bryobacteraceae bacterium | reverse complement strand
ATAGAGGCGCGCAGTCCCTTAGCGTACGTAAATTTCCCTTTCTTGAGCTGTCCCCAACATGGTGGGGCGGATTTCCGTGTAAAGCCAAAGCAGCGTTGGGTAAACCGGCTTCAGACCATGCCGACGTTAGAGCGGCGGGCATTGCTGGCCGCTATCGGGGAAAGCTGGAACCTCGAGCTGGCACCGCCCAGAAACGGCGATGCACGATCACATCTGCAGCATCGCCGTTTCCAGCGATACGAATTTCCGGCCGACATCGCCAGTTGTGACGGATGCCAGAATCCACCATCGCCGTTTTCGACGAGAGCCATTGAACAGAATTACTAAAACGGTTCCTTGCCCCTCTCGGCTTGTTATGGCAGATTTCCGCAATGCCGACCCCAGAAGGAATCTACGCATGCCAGCCGTGATATGAGGCAAGGGGATGCCGGTTTGCTACGATCCCTTTGTGAACCGAATCATACTGGGCGTTCTGCTCGGCTTGGGCGTCGGCCTGCTGGATATGCTGTTGATGCTCCCGATGAAGTTTCCGGATAAGACTACGGCTTTAACCGGAGCTTTCTTTAGCCGGTTTGCGATTGGCTTTCTGGCCGTCCACGTGACACTGCCTTGGCCCGCCGCACTGTCGGGCGCGCTTGTTGGTCTGCTGATCAGCCTCCCCGATGCGATCATCACCAAGGCTTATGGTCCGATCATAATCACGGGGCTGCTGTTTGGGGCCGCCGCGGGTTGGGCAGGACGGACTTGGGGTGCATAGCCAGACTAGTCACGATACACGCGATTGTGTTTTCACGGGCCAGATTGTTAAAGCCATCGAACAGGGAGCAGACAAATGGGAACTGCCTTGGCATCGAAGCCAGACCATTCCGATGAATGCCGCCACCCGGAAAGCATATCGAGGCGTTAACGTGTTGGCCCTCTGGGCGACGGCAGCGGAGAAAGCTTATCACCAGCCCAAGCTGGGCGTCTGAAACAGAATACCTAATTCTGTTTCAAAAGCGGCAGCGCCCCTTCGGGCCAAGCTGCTCGTTGGCGCGGAGTTCGTGAGGATGAACTAATTCCTAGTATAGAAATTGAAACAGTTCTCATGCGAACTGTTCAACCTACCCAGCACTGCTGCTGCGTTTGATGCGCTCGCGCTCCCTGAAATCTTCCCCAAGGTATCGGTAGTCATGCAACGCCACCGGCTCCGGGAAATTGAACCAAAGCCATTCAGTGGCGGGCCTGCCCGCTCTGGTCATCGCTTGAAAGGTGGTCGTGTTCCAATCCTTCAGCGCGGCGGCATAGGTTTCCGTCCAGTAGCCGGAAATCATCACCCGGCACGGCAAGCGCCGGATGATCTGCAAAAGTTCGCGGTGCTGCCGGTCGTCCATCTCGAAACGGTAAAGGTCCGTGCGCCCGCGTGTTTCGTGCATGTAGGGCGGATCGCAGTAGACAAGCTCCGGCCCGGTGAACGAATAGGACTTTAAAAACGCCACTCCATCGCCATGCTGGAACTGGAATGGTGATGCATCGCCGTTTCTGGCGGTGCTGGCAATAAATGAAACACGGGCGGGGGGCCGGTCATCGTCATTTCCGGCGATGGGATCCGCTGCATCGTCATTTCCGGCGGTGCAGGCCTGCCACTGGCGAATGACGGCAAGATCGAGGTCAAGGCCGATATTAAGGGCGGAGGGCCCGCTTCTGCCGCATGATCGCCCCCCCGCCCAAGAATGGCTCGATATAGACCTCATGCGGGGGCATCAGATTGATGATGGTCTGATAGACGCCTGCGCCGCTTTTTCCTCCGGGATACACCATGCGGCCAAACATCGCCGTTTCTGGCGATGGTGTCAAGCATCGTCGTATTCAGGCGATGCCAGATCCAGAAACACTATTAGCCATTCTGTTCCACGCGGCCACACCGTTATGAAACGCCGCCCGGCACGCATCGGCTGCCGGTCGCGATGACAAACCGCCCTCCGTAGTTCAGAACGCTAAAGAGCGTGCAAACACGTGAGACTATGTCGTCGGCAAAGTGGCGGTAGCTGGCTGCTGACGGACTCCAAGTGGCTGCCGCAGTTCCCACCAAATCGCAGAGTACGGAGCAAAGAGGATAAAAGCTACGACGAAACCTCCGGCCCAGCCGAATGTTTCTCTCCACTTCGGAAGCCCCTCACGCACAAACTCCGAGATCAACGACGAGAGCATCAGCACGACTCCCAAGATTGGTGCCCCCAAGCGAAATAATTTGTTCTTCTCCGTCGCGAACGACGGATAATATTTTACGGCAGTTCGGATGTCCGGATCGAAAAGCTCAATGATGTTGTGGGCCTTCTCCACCGTGAACATGGCATACAAACCGAGAACGAAGTAAATAGGCAAAGTCAGGAGCCATGCGGTGTGTAGCCCAATTTGGCTGAACAAGAGCTCTACGTGAGCTCCCTGAATAGCCGTGTCGCCCAGACTACGCATCTGTATCACAATCAGCACTGAAGAAGCAGACGTTCCGAACGCCCAAAGAATGCACTTTTCGTACAAGTGAACGCTTTCTCTGAAATTCTCCACTAGAATCTTCGTCACTTCCATTTCCAGTTCGCGAGGGCTCCACTTCATTTTTTTACGCTTCCTTCGGATAACAATGCTACACAAATTACCGGGTGCTTGCGCGACGCGCGACGACAATAAGAGCCTGTTGCACAAAGGACCCTTTGCGCAACGTCACTAAAGCCGCGGCGCGATTTGGAACAGAACGGGCAATTCTGTTTCAGCCCAGATAACGGAGATCTCTGTCGAGGAATGAGGATCTATGAGCGTTTGTGCCCGGTCCCTCTCAACACCTAAAGCCGCGAAGTCGGCGGGACCTCGCGTGCAGCAACATCAGAGCGAAGCGCCCGAACAACGCAATCTACCTGCTCTTCGAATCGGGAGTGGCTCTGATCCCACCCTTGGAAATCGGCTGCCATGCGAGAGCGAACCTGCGACGCTTTGCCGTTTTCCCATCCCTTCAAGAGATAGCCGTCGAGGTTAAGCGGAATGAGTGCCAGAATCTTCCTTTGTCGCTCCCTCATAAGCATCTGTTCTTTTTGAAACGCCTTATCGATCTCGTTATCTACCCACCAACTGTTCAGCGATTTCTCCGAACAGCAGAGCAGTACTTTGTCCCAGAGTCGAATGCCGTGGTCCACCTGTTCATAAATATCATCGCCTGGTAGAAGCTGTTTTTCGTCCAGCCAGCAGCGTATACCACGGCCTTGAAGCGTATCGTGAAGCCGGCGGGCAAATGGCTTGTCTGCATGGCTATAGCTAATGAAACAGGAGTAGAACTCGATTGGGTTGCTAACCAGTGACCGCGAGTAGGTGATGAAATGTTCGGGAACACCACAACCTCGGAGAAAACAATCCGGAATCTTGCCTTTGGATCGGAAGAAGGTGTCTAGGCCGATACTCGAGGGCGCAACATGTTGACAAGTTTCCAATCCTTTAGCCTTGCTCAAATCCACATCGACCAAAGTGGTCTCGCCAAACTTCGCTCTGCTGAAATCGGCATCGTCGAGATCCGAACTGCTTAAATCTGCCCCACACAGATCAGCACCGCGTATGTTCGCATTACGCAAATCCGCATAACAGAGGCTCGCCCCAGCTAGACTGGCCAAATCAAAATGCGATAAATAGCAATTTGCTCTTTGAAGATTTGCTCCTTCGAGGTTTGCCCCGTTTAAGCACGCCTCGCCAAGGTTGGCGTCCGCAAAACTTGCTCGCCGAAGGTTTGCGTCACTTAGATGTACTTCACTAAGGTCTACCGCACTAAGATCAGCTCCGCTGAGATCGGCTTCGATAAGGTTCAGATTCAACCGCCACTTCTCTTTTCTCCATTTGTTCCATTCCTCAACCCCTTGGCGTAGCAGGGTAAGCTGTATTGGGTTGGCCATTACGACACAATATCGTGCTGACGGCGTTGAGCGTTTCTTGAATACGTGGAACCGAGTCGAGCCGCCGGATGAAGTTTCGACCAGGAAATCTGTGGCCTGACAGAAACGTTGCGTTGCGTTTTCCGCACGCCGAACCAGCACGCCCTTTCAACCAGCTTTTCCTATGCTATGTAGGGGCTTGGTACCCTTATCTCGCTCCCTGCTGATGAATTTCGAAGAAGTCAGAATTTTAACCATAACCGCGCTTTTCAGCGACGACATCTTCTTCGATCAGCTTGTTCTGAAGGGTGGAAACGCGATGAGCCTGGTCCATCGGATCGGCGATCGATTCTCCCTGGACGTGGATTTCTCTCTTGAAGACGATTTTCAGGATATCGAAGAGACCAGGCAGCGAATGGAGCACGCGCTTGTTCGCCGGTTTGAAACCGTTCAGCTTAAACCCTTTGACATAAAGCTCGTACCCAAGCCCTCCGTGATGAGAGACGAGATCAAATCTTGGTGGGGCGGCTACGAGCTTCAGTTCAAGCTGATTAATCAAGCCCTTCACCGCTCCTACGGCTCGGACCGAGTTCGGCTCGGCCGCGAAGCGGTAGTGATTGGGCCAGACCAGAAAAGAATCTTCACGGTCGATTTCAGCAAACATGAGTACACGCAAGGAAAAGTCCGAGCCGAGCTTGATGCATACACGATTTACGTTTATCCGCCGGCAATGATTGCCCTGGAAAAAGTACGAGCAATCTGTCAGCAGACCGAATACTACGCTCCTACCGGGAATACAAAACGGGCAAGAGCGCGAGATTTCCTCGATATCTACAACATCGTCACAACAGCCGGATTTACGTTCGATTCGCCGGAGAGCCGTGAGCTTGTCCGCTTGATCTTTGATGCAAAAGAGGTCCCACTATTTATCCTCGGAAACCTTGATGAACAGCGGGACTTTCATCGAGCCGACTGGCCGAACGTTCAAGCAACTGTGCAGCAGGACCTTCAGGAGTTCGACTTCTACTTCGAGTTTGTTCTTCGAGAGATCGAGCCTCTACATTCCCTTTGGGAAGAATAGCTGCCAGGTGGAATCAAACTCGGTTTCCCGCATGTCATGGGCCAGGTAAAACTTTACTTGCATTCCAAGCTCTTTTAACCGTTGAAACTGTTTTTCCGAATACCCGGCCCGCTGCATGTAGAAGCCGATCGCCTGGTGATAGGGATAGACGTAGTCGAGCTTTTTCAGGGTCGCTAAAAGCGTTGAAATCGAGGCTTGTTCTTTCGCACTTCGAAACGCTTCAAGCACCTGAAATACACCGCCTGCGTAGGTGGGTCGAACGGTAATATCGATGAGCGTTCTTTCAAGGCCGGTGACTCGAACCGATCCGCCTCCGGGCAAAGCCTGAACGCGCACTTCAAGATTCTTCGTGTTTTTCCCGCTAAGAACAACAATCGAATACTCGTCGTAATCGAAGACGAAAGTTGAGTGGCGCTGCTTGCCGCGAAATGCACGGTCCAGGTTTGCCTGTTGCAGCTCGCCCTCACTCTTTGGCTTTACGCTTTGTTCGTAGTTAACGTATAACCGCCGCGGAAGTTGGTCGGTGAGGCCGTGAATGTAAACAGCGCTTGAATGGCACAGGTAGGCAGTTGCTCTGATTGCGCCCGCGACTTCGAGCGGTGAAACGTCTCTCCAGAGGTAGCGGAGGAATTTCTGAGTATGGGTCTCGCCCTGAAGAACGATCTTCTTCAAGTTCAGGTGATCTTCTAAATACTTGATGAATTTTTTTGCCGTAACGGGCACAAGGATCCACCACTCCTCACGATTTTCAGTAAAGAGCTTAACAAGGTCTTGGGTGCTGAATACTCTTTTGCCAGTCGCATCCAGCGCGTCAACGATTTTTTTTTCTGCGTCAGCAACCCGCGCCGCTCTCGAAATTCGGTATTCGGCCATAAACCCTTGTTTCCCGCCAGCACGGGGGCTACGTCGTATATATACCAACGTAAGCCCCCGTTTGAGAGCTCAGTTCCATTCTTACATAGACATTGGTATATATACCAATGTCTACGCACGATCAAGGAGAGTTGTCCCGAGTTCGGATAAACAAGTCAACATGTTGGAGGGCATCAATGCAGGCTTTGTCCCAAGACCGCGTAGGTATATATACCTACGCGTCTTATATAAATCCTAAGCACAAGTGTTGGTCTAGTCTGAAGCCGGAGATACCGAATGCCAACAATTTAGAACCACCCCTCAGGCTGCTTCAAGGCACTTCACGCTATCGTTTTTCGGGCTGTTTACAAGAGTGCTGACAAGAGTTGCTTTCATTTCGTCCGCAGGAAACACTAGAAGTAGCGGCTCAACCTCTAAGACATTCTGGATCGTTGCATCGAGCCACAAAGCTATTTGCTCACGAGAAATAATGACCGGCATTCGGTCGTGGAGGGAGAGGAGTTCGCCGAATGCGCAAGTTGTAACGATCGTGCATGATTCGATGGTTTCCCCGCCTGGAGATTTCCAGCTCTCCCAAAGGCCCGCCAGATAGAACAACTTCTCGTCAGCAGTCCGAATGAAGTACGGAGTTTTTCCCTCCGCCGTTTTCTTCCATTCGTAAAATCCGTCAACCGGAATTACACACCGGCGTTTTCTAAGAGCATCCTGAAACGACGGCTTCTCCTGAAGCGTTTCTGCCCGCGCGTTTATCATCTTCCAGCCGATCTTCTCCTCCTTCGCCCAGGAAGGAATGAGGCCCCAACGGAGATTGACGATTTCATTTCCGCCTTCGAAGTTTGAGCGAACAGCCATGATGGAACTGGCCGGTGGAACGTTATACCGAGGTGGTGAATCAGGCAGACCGTCGTCTTCCATTCCAAGGTCTTGAATGATGAGACCTCTCGAGGTCCTTTGGATAATCCGGCCGCACATGCTTTTCGCTCCGGCCGGGAATCTAACGATTCGTTTCTGCGCTTACAAGCGCTGCCGCCATCTTCCAGAGACAGCCGAATATTCACTTCGATGACGTGCCTACTTGCTCCTGGTAGAGTTCCACGCTGATGAGGGAGTGATGATGGGCCGGAGACGCTTTAAACCACAATGCTTTTCTGAAACCGACAAGAACGAGTTCCTAAAAGCGCTTGGTGACGGCCGGAGTCAACTCCTAAAATTCTGCCAAGAGTTCGCTCTAGAAAAACCTCTGCGCTCTGCCTGTGATGCGCTCATCAGCGCTGTTGACGGCACGGCCGAAGTGCTTACCGGGGATCGAACTTACTTTCATGCAAAAGACTGGAACGTGCGGCCCGAACAGACCGGCGCCGGATGGTCTGATGAACAGTGTAGAAAAGTAGCCTTGGCCTTCGGTCTTGATGTGGGCGAAATTAGAAAGATTGGGCAAAACGGCTCATCTTCGCCTCATGTTCGCCCTTTAGAGTATGCTGATCCTGTGCCGGGGAAGTGGTGCACGGTTACTGTCGTTAATGCATCCGGACAGCGTTTTAGTATCGATGTTTTAGCAACAAGCACCTACGACGCCGCCCATCTTTACGTCACGCACGCAAAGACTCAGCCAGAAGCAAAGCTTCCCTCGCCTACCGCCGCTACAAATTTCGAAGTCGTTTTCGATGGGAAGATTCACGTTGTTAAAGGAAGCGCTCTAGCAGAATGGATCCAGCGTAGAAGGCAAGAGTGGACCGGCCCACGGGGAATGTTGTTCAATCAGCGGCCCACGCTTTAAGTCGGCTATTGCAACCGCTTCTTCTGATTAAAAGGGATAGCTGTCGGGCGCGGAAAACCTTCGTCCCCGGCGTCGTATAGATAGACTCGGACCGATTGGCCGGAAGGGTTTAAGACTTCGTCGATGTATTCCCAGGTGTTGCCGTCGGCGTTTGTCGGTCGAAGTTCGTTTGCAAGAACTGCCTTGCCGGTTCCGCATTCGTAAACCCGTAACCACTTCGGCGGACTATTCACAAAGACCAGGTGAACGGTGAGTTCTGGGATTGTTTGCTGCTCAAAGGAAAGGCTCGACGTGTAGTAATGCACTCCTTTTCCGATGCAACCAGGAAGAACGCAGTTCAGCACAATTCCAAACGGCTGGTCCTGAACAAGCGGCGTCAAAAACGGCACAGCGATCTTCTTTGAGATGCCGTCGTTCCCAACTAAGATCGGCCGAATGCGGTGCGTCCGCTGAGGATCTTCTTTCAAGTCGAATGCAAAACACTCAAGCTGATCGAAGGGAACGTTACTTTCGGCGTCGATGCTGAACTCTGTTACAGTCTCCCTTTTAACGCGACAGAATCCCTCATACTGCCAGGCCACGGAGAGATTTGAACCATCAATTGTGGCGAAGTGGTAAGCACGTTGAACAGTGAGGCTTCGGTTTAAACGTCTTCTCAAATTCGCAATATTCAACGAGTCTATGTTCAGACCTTCGATCTGAAATCCGGAGAGGAGAAGACGCTTTTTGTTTTTTTGGAGGAGGAGAAATGTGCCACCAGCAATCCCAACAACTGCTAACCCGAACACCGTAATCCAGAGTTGGGACTGAAGGAGACCAAGAACCGTGACTACGCTGCCAAGGATACTGGCCCATGAGGCGAGATTGTCAGGGCGCTCAGCATTCACTTAAAAGCCGGGACCCGATACGTTTAAGCGCTGTACCGAGCCCCGGGCTGGTTACTACATCAAAAACTTGGGAACTCTGGACAACTTCCATCTGGAACACGCCTACTGTTTAACCGCCTCCACCACCGCCGCCGCCACCTTTAACGATGGACCGAATCATGCGTCTCTCCTTTCCCCAGCACCCGCGACTAAGACAATTGTCTCTGGTACTAAAGTATCGAGCGTATCACCATCGGTCTGCACGTGCAATCACGACGCAGCCGAGAATCCGTCGAATCAGTCGATGTCCCTTTTGGACCGGCGCTGCGGGAATTTCGGACAAAGGCCGGGCTGACGCAAGAAGACCTAGCCTTTCAAAGCGGATTTCACCCGACCTACATCAGCCAGTTGGAACGAGGGGTTAAAAGCCCGTCCCTCCGAACGGTAATGGGCCTTGCAGACGTAATGAAAATGAGGGCTTCAGAACTTGTTCAGCGTGTTGAACAACTTCTCGCTGACAGACCAAAACATCTTCCTTCGTCTCCTATTTCTCAGCAAAAGCGTTCCCGGAGTCGGTAGAAGAGCTACGGATAAATCGAAAGTGCGAGAGAACCGAACCGTAGATCCGGATGCTTCGAGAGCTGCTTGTCCATGGTGAATAGAAGCGTAAGGCGGGGAAAGCCTTCCCCCCGCTTCAGCCGCTCCCGCGTCTTACGCTTCCCCTTCTAGCGGGGAGGACCCCGCAACGCCCCCAAAGACTAAGGGGCTTTGCCCCTGGCGCGGTCAAGGCTTCCCTTCGCTCTGCTACGGCTTCGTAGCCGGTATCCCCAATCTTCCGCGCGGCCATTCAGCCGCTTGTGCAGACCTCCGCTTCGCTTCGCCCTTTCCGCTCACGCTTCAAGGGTGGGTGATTCCCCTCCGGCTACTCCGGCCATTGCCCTTGCCTCCCCAATCTCGCCGCCGATGGGCTCGGGGGTTGTTTTTTAAAAACAACCCGCACGACCAAAAGGCGAACACAATGAAAACCAAAGAAGAGCGACTAGACATTTACGAACGAATCACCGACCAGATTATTAAGGCCATCGAACAGGGAGCAGACAAATGGGAACTTCCGTGGCATCGAAGCCAGACCATTCCGATGAATGCCGTAACCCGGAAAGCATATCGAGGCGTTAACGTGTTGGCCCTCTGGGCAACGGCAGCGGAGAAAGCTTATCACTCCGGAATCTGGGCAACATACGCACAGTGGCAAGAGCTTGGTGCACAAGTTCGAAAAGGCGAGAAGTCAGCGTTTATCGATCTTTTGGAAATTCAGAGATCAGACTAACGAGAAAGAAGACCGGGAAGACGAAGAGGAGCAAACAACGCGGCTTGGCCCAATCGCCCGCGGCTACAATGTTTTTAACGCCGACCAGGTTGACGGCTTTTCTCTGCCGGAAATGCCCGAGCTGCCGGCCGTCGAACGGATTAAGGCCGCGGACGATTTCATTTCCTGTGTAAACCCGGATGTTCGCTACGGCGGAGACCGAGCGTTTTACAACGCCGTCGGCGATTACATTCAGATGCCGCAGTTCCAGATCTTCAAAGGAGCTACCGCTTTTTACGAAACTCTCTCCCATGAGCTGATTCACTTCACGGCCGCAAAACACCGCCTCGACCGAGACCTTAAAAACCGCTTTGGTTCTGAAGCGTATGCGGCTGAAGAACTGATTGCGGAACTTGGCGCCGCGTTTCTTTGCGCTGACCTTGGGCTTTGTAACGAACCCCGCCCAGACCATGCTGCTTACGTTCAGACTTGGCTGAAAGTTCTTCGAAACGATTCACGGGCAATCTTTACCGCTGCTTCAAAAGCCCAAGCTGCCCTTGATTGGCTCCATACTTTTTCTCCCACCGGTTTGAATACAGGAGCGGAATTCGCGGCTTAGACAGCACCACTCTTTTCTCCGAGGATGTTAGAGAATGGTTTACCCTTAGAGGCCGCTATGAACCACCGTCGATGGCAGATGCTCTTTTTGGTGATGTTCCCGCTAGACGTTTTAATGATCGTTTGGCTTGCCTCGCCCACCGCTGGTTTGATAGCAGCTTTTACAACTGCTTTTGCCACCGCCGCCCTCCTTATTGCACGAAAGGAGGACCTGGATAAAGCCCCTCAGCTCTTTCTTGGCCGTGTTATCACTGCCGCTCAGAAGATACTTGTTGACCAACGCTCCTGTAGGTACGCAGCGCTTAGTGCCTTCGCTATTTTCATTCCATTGGCCTACGTTCGTGCGACCACAGCTCCCGTAACTATAAAGGGCATTGTCCAGTTCTCTACACAAGAGCCAATTGACCATGCTCTTGTTGAAGTTCTTCAGGACAACAAAGTCGTTGAACATACCTTGAGCGATAAAGGGACGTTTGTTTTCGATACGTTATCGTCATTACAAATAGTTTCAGGACGCCTTTCGGTGCGTGCTAGCTGGTTGGGTGCCAGCAATACGCAACCCGTTTCCTTCTCACTTTTAAAGCTAAGTCCAATACGACTTGTTCTTGAATCGCCGGAAGTTCCATATCAGGTCCACTATTTTGATTTACAGGGGGCGGCTTTACAGACGTTCTTGATGCAGCATCCTCTGCCAGAACCATATAACAGGGTGTTCGGCCCTGGATATTATCTGGTACGAAACGACGTCTGGAACGCCGTTACAGACTTAGCCTCTGAATACGCGAGCCGGTTTCCTCTCCGTGAGCGTGACTCGCCCTTTTGGACTGTATACGACCGAACGAGAGACACGGAACATCCAGATCTTGCGCGTTTGGTTCAGGACAAACGTATCTTCATTGCCACTGCGGGTGAAGGACTTGGCAGAAGCATTGCGTTCAACGAACGTAATGCGCTCATGCTTCCATCTTCACGATGGAGATGGCTTGGAAGTAGCACAAGGTATGAAGGCAAAATTACAGAACTCAACTTCGTCAAACCAATTGAGGCTTCAGACCTTAATCAGCTCAACCTTTATCCATCAGAACTGGCAGCGTTTTGGAGGAAGCTTACGGAAACCGGAGTACCTTCAAACCTAGGAACGGCAACTTACTTCGAAGGGCCTAAATGCAACAGCTTATCCGATATATCCCTTGATCTTCCTTCGCTAGCCTTGAGAGTAATGGTGATCGAGAATTTTGGTAAAGAAGCACTTTACGTAAGTTCATTCAACGCTCGAACCACCGTAGGTCCGCTTCGAGAGCGAGGCCAAGATGAGACCCTTCTAAAAAATGCGGATGTAAGCGTTATTCCGTTTGATATTGGCCTTCTCAAGCGCGGTGAAAAGGCGGTTCTTCCGTTACAGATTATTCTTCGATACGGTGAGCAAACTTCGGCGGCGGAAACAGAATGGAAGGAGCGTATCGCTGCGGCACGCCGTGAAGCAGATGCTCCTTTACAGGCCGAAGATGTGGAGCTAGAACCTTTAAATCACCTCATTGTACATGCGTCCGATCTTCACAAAGCCGCCGTGAATCGGGCGGAGTGGGTTGAGCACGAATACACAGTTTGGAAAACAGAACATATTTACGGCCCTTCGATAGAGGTGGAATCGGCGCGAATTAGCGGGGTTTCTTTACGGATTCGTCCACGCACTAGTGTCGGCAATGTAGCGCTCTGGTATGGAATCCCTGCTGGGAGTTGCCCGTTTGTTTACACGCGATCTAAAAATCTTGGGTCCTGGAAAAGACAGGGTCCAGTCCTGACCGGCATTCTGACTCAACGATTGAGGCGATGGGACAGAATTTCTCTTCCAAAAAATACAAAGCAAATCCTGCTGAAAGAAGAGGAAGACGAGGTAACCGTCCTTGATGCCATTCGGATTGAGGTCCGTTTACCATCCGGAGTTATCCAGTTAGTCGAGCCGTCTCAGCCTTCCCTCAAGACAATTGATGGTCGGTATATTTATTTATCCAAAGGGCAAACACTCCGGATTGAGCCGGCAGACAATATTGAAAATGGAGAGATCGTTGGTCTTCGCGCTTACGGTTTTTACTACGAACTTGCAAAGACAGTGTCGAGCACTAAATTCGGTTTGTAGCGAGATGTATTAAATAGCGGGGAAAGCCTTCCCCGCGCTTCAGCCGCTTCGCGTCTTACGCTTCCCCTTCTAGCGGGGAGGACCCCGCAACGCCCCCAAAGACTAAGGGGCTTTGCCCCTGGCGCGGTCAAGGCTTCCCTTCGCTCTGCTACGGCTTCGTAGCCGGTATCCCCAATCTTCCGCTCGGCCATTCAGCCGCTTGTGCAGACCTCCGCTTTCGCTTCGCCCTTTCCGCTCACGCTTCAAGAGTGGGTGATTCCCCTCCGGCTACTCCGGCCTGTGCCCTTGCCTCCCCCACTCATCGGCGTGGGCCTAGCCGGTAATTGCAAAAAGGCAATTACCGCTTTGCGATTAAAAACGACGGCCGGGTGTAGCCCTGCCACTTAGAGAAAACACATGGTAACGATTGTTCAACCACTTTTTAGCGAAGAAGAATTCACAGCCATAAGACGGATGCTAGATTACCTCGGAGCAGAGAGCGACAATTACGCAGTGCTTTCGCCGGAGGAAAGAAAAGACCACATCTTCCATTCGGTGCTGGTGCTCCGGGCAAGCGGCTGGTTTAACAAAACGCTTTTCGACACCGGACGAATTGTCTGCACCGAAGGTGCTACGGCAGCGATGGAACGTTGTTACCAAGAAGCGTCTGAATTCATATACCGGCACCAAACCGGTGACTGGGGGGAAATCTCTTTCGACGACTGGAACGAAAACGACTACTCCGTTGAACAAGGTTTACGAATCCTCTCAGCATTTAGAACGAAGGCCGGTAAAAAACTTTGGGTGATTACCGAATCCGACCGAAGTGCGACAACGATTCTTCTTCCAGAGGAATACTGATTTTAGAAGAGCTAAGGGCGCGCCCGGAAATCGCGGATAAAACCAGAGGAGCGACTGTGGCCGCTCCGCCAGCTTCGGCCCGTCCCGGCGCTCGGGTTGCATCCCTGCATTGCCCTATCTTCCGTGACGGCTGAACAGCATTCTGACTCATTCACGATCAAACTGCCAGCTTTGGCCTAATGCGTTAAATCCCAGGGGATGGTTCGGAAGGGGGCAGAGCCCACTTCTGAGAAGTAACACCTGGTTCCGGAGTTCTCTGTAACAGCTAGCGCGGCCCCCATCCGGGGGGCCTCCCGGTATTGCGCGCCGCAATGGCCATCACGGCCATTGGTGATGCGGCGCGCGGGCCTTCCTGTCCTCAGTCTGCCGTCACGGCAGCCTTCGGGTTTTCGACGGGATGCATCACGCATCCCGCGCCGCCCCCCGGCTCTTTCGCCACCGCCCTTTAGTGGACAGCTTTTCCTTCAAGCCACCCCCAAGTCTCGTCAGTTGCGGCTCCTGAACGGAGCGCAACTTCCTGCGACCAGGGGGTACCCCCGGCTTGACTGGTTTCTTCCGGATGCTCGCTCTTCGAGACGATAGCATCCGGAAGAAGACCAGCCGGAAAAGCTGCAAGTCCTCTCCCACCCACAACTGGCGAATCGCTCCCCGCCCCATTTTCTTGCCGAGCTTCGCTCGATTAGAACTCTTTAGTCTCAGGGGCTCTGCCCCTCTCGCCGTCAAGGCCAAGCCCTACGGGCAATTCGTCGGGTATCCCCGATTTTCGGCTGCGCCTGCAAACCGGGTGATCCCCCTCCCGACGAATTGGCCTTGACCGCTCACACCCCGCTCTTACTGGCGAGGCCTCGCCAAAAAGCATTGCGAATTAACGCAACGCTTTTTGCACCACTAACGGAGAAAAACATGAACAAGCGAAGTACAAGAAACACCAGAAGGTCTGGAACACCAACTAACTTTCGGGAATCGCTCCCCCTTGAAGTCAGAGAATCCCTGTCGACGATCCTCGACTATCTCTGGCCAGAAGAGTCCCTGGACTATCGGAACCGGCCTACCGGAGAACAGTCGAATCACATCTTTCAAGACATTCAACGCGTCGAGCGCTGGCTAAAAAAGGGTGGAAACAGAGAAGTTTCGGTTGAAAAAGCTTTACTGAATCCGGGCCAGAACTCTATAGCAAGAGCAGAAGAGATGGTTCCAACGGCAAAAACTTTGAAGGCGTTTTGTATAGGGAGGCTCCAAAAGGAGCGAGTCTACACTAATGTGTTGCGCTTCTCGAATTCCACCGAATATGGATTTCAATTCTGGCGCTGGATAAAATTCCGTGATGGATGGAAACGGGGTTACCTCTTTCAAGCTTCAGACATCGAGAGGATTACCTCCGTTGTCTGGAATTTAGAAGAAGGACCACTCGTTAGCGAACTACTCCCGAACCCTCAGCCGATGAGTTTTGACCTTCGAGAGTTTGCTCCAAATGACCTGGCAAAGGTATTCGAAAGTGGAACTATCAGAGCTTATATCTCTACACCGGCTAACGTAGAGCCGTTTTTCTCTCTTCGGATGACAGTTCCGGATTCCAGAGAAACCGCCAACTGGTTTTACACCTCGGAGATTGACGACCTTCAAAAAGTGTTGAGGGAAGTTAGCACCTGGTTCCGGAGTTCTCTGTAACAGCTAGCGCGGCCCCCATCCGGGGGGCCTCCCGGTATTGCGCGCCGCAATGGCCATCACGGCCATTGGTGATGCGGCGCGCGGGCCTTCCTGTCCTCAGTCTGCCGTCACGGCAGCCTTCGGGTTTTCGACGGGATGCATCACGCATCCCGCGCCGCCCCCCGGCTCTTTCGCCACCGCCCTTTAGTGGACAGCTTTTCCTTCAAGCCACCCCCAAGTCTCGTCAGTTGCGGCTCCTGAACGGAGCGCAACTTCCTGCGACCAGGGGGTACCCCCGGCTTGACTGGTTTCTTCCGGATGCTCGCTCTTCGAGACGATAGCATCCGGAAGAAGACCAGCCGGAAAAGCTGCAAGTCCTCTCCCACCCACAACTGGCGAATCGCTCCCCCGCCCCATTTTCTTGCCGCCTTTGGCGTCCGGCTCTCCCGCTTTTCTGTGTTGCTGGACGCAACCCAAAAAGCTCTATCTGTCACGCTAGGCGCGTGACTGCCCTGGACGGCAATGCCCGAGCTAGGGCTCGGGCTGCTCCTGACCTTGCTAGGGCAAGGTGCAGGAGGGGTCGCGACCCCTCACCCGGTACTGGCGTACCAGGTGAGCCTCCCTAATGGGGCTCGCTCACGCTCGCCCCCGCGCGGAACTAGCCAAAGTCCGGGAGTGGTATCAGCAGACTAAGCCGTGAGTAGTGGCCCCCATCCTGGGGGCCTCCCGGTATTGCGCGCCGCAATGGCCGTCACGGCCATTGGTGATGCGGCGCGCGGGCTTCCTGTCCTCAGGCTGCCATCGCGGCAGCCTTCGGGTTTTCGCGGGGTGCATCCTTGCACCCCCGGTTCCCTATTACCGGGTGACATTAGAGGACCGCCAATACGTCCCTCCCTGCTTCATACGAAAACAAGGGCTCGGGCTATTGCCTTGCTCCTAGGCGTCCTGGGGTTCTGTGCCACTTTATTCCCCGAATTACCTTATCCTTCAATGGTTTACAATCAACTTTGATGCGGGCTTTTATGGTCTGGATTAGGTCGACAGACCCCGTCCGCAAGCTCGTTTTTCATCAACTTCCATGACGGATCTAACTTCCAGAGACCTTCAGATCCTCCGTGCGTTGACTGAGCACGTCCGGGTTTTCTCCATCGCACAAATCGCCCGGACCTGGTGGCCGGATTCCAAAAACGGAGTCCAGAACGTAGGCGACAGACTCAAGATTCTAGCGGCCGAGAACCTAGTTGAAATTAAGCGGGCTCCTGCTCATCCGGAAATCGAGATGATTGCTCCGGTCATCGACTGGACTCCCGGAGACCCGCAACCTGACCTTGGCTCTTCCTCCTACACCCTTCAGGCCAGGTGGAACCAGCATCCCGTGATCACGGGATGTGTCTCTGCGACAAGAATTGCGATGAATCGATTTGGGGGACACGGCGGACGGCCGCCTCGGGAAATCGAAAGGACTCACGACATACACATGGCAGCGGTGTATCTTTTGTACCGCCGCCGCGCCCCAGAACTTCTGTCGGGATGGGTCTTTGAAGAACGGATTAAACAGGAACGGAAGCGAGAGAAGTTCGAGCGCCTTCCAGACGTTATGCTCCGGAGCTCAGCCGGGCCGGAGCGCGTCGTTGAGTTTGGGGGAGCCTACTCAAAGGCGAAACTGCTTCTGTTTCACGCATACTGCAATGAGAAGAAGCTCCCCTATGAGGTCTGGTGATTGGAAAAGCACGACCAGATAATTCTCGACCACATCGGTCGCTACACCATCTCCATCAAGAAGGTGATTGATACCGCCTGCCTGGAGGGGTCCTCCTGTCAGAATTCCCTCACCCGGCTTCTGAAGGCAGACCTGCTTCAGGCCATAGACCGCGGGCTCAGCGGAAATTTTCGCTACTATCAACTCACCGCCAAGGGAGCAAAGTCGAGAGGGTTCCCGGTGAATCGCGCCCGAGAAAAGGAGCCTCGTGGCTTGTCACAGGATTTGGCTACGCTGTGGTTTTCCTGCATGGGTGGGGTGCCCCGAAAGCGGCTGTCGGACGTTGAGATGGACACTCTATTTGGAGCCCCGAAGGGCGGAAATGTCGTCCATGTGGCGCAAAGCGACGGCGACGCCAGTACCGTGTTTCGCCTTTTTATTCCAAGCGAAAACAGCTCACTAAATACCTTCCTAGCGACCCTGAAGAAAAGCTCCTACGACGCGGCAAGCGATGAACGGCTGATTCCCTGGATTGAACGGGGGACTTACCAGCTTGCGGTTCTCCTTCAAAACCAGAACCGCTGCGAGGAACTTGAGCGGCTTATTCGAAAAGACCAGTTTGCAGACGTCCGAATTCATCTTGACATTGCACCGGCACCAACAAACCTCAAAGAGTTTATCTCTCCGGAGGCGAGTTAGGGATGAAGCATCCCGAGATCGTCTCCCCGCCCCGGCAAGAAGATCTTCCTCAGTGGTGGAACCACTGGGTGGAGTTTGTTCGCCGCAACCCAGGACTGGTCGACCAAGCCGGAGTAGAAAAGCACTTTTGGGGACAGCATCTTTTTATTGGATGGGAAACCCACAAGAATCTTTTTCGCGCTCCCCGAGCAGTCGGCGTAAAAACTCCAAACTTTGCTGACGCAATCGACTACCACAACGTAATTGACCGCCGAGCTTGGGAGGAAACAAAGCCAGCGACACTTCTCCTTCATGAGGACATTCTCTCGGAGCACTGCTACATCGTCGGTCCAAGCGGCGCCGGAAAGACCAGTCTTGGAATCATGTCCCTTCTCATGCAGCTCATGCGCGGCGGGCAGACCACCAGCCCTTCCCTGCCCGAGCCGTATCCTCTTGTGGTTTTAGATCTCAAGGGAGACGCTGCACTCTTTCATACAGTGAAAAAAGAGGCCGAAGCCCGAGGACAGAAATTCAAGTTCTTCACAACGGAAAAAGACGCGCCGACGTACCGCTTCAATCCGTTTCGCGGTTTTGACCGGAAGTCCAGAACCGTGGCCCAGCTCTGCCAGCTCGTCATGGACGCGCTCAGTCTAAACCACGGCAAAGGTTACGGACGAAGCTACTACACGGAGCGAAGCCGCAGCATTCTTTCTAAAACGCTAAAACGGGATACACCGATCAATTCCTTTGACGATTTGCATAACGAGTTGAAAGAGGCCCTGAGAGGGACATCGGACTCAAAGGCTAAGGCCGACGCCTTTGAACTGCTCTCCGTAATCGAGATGCTTACGGAATACCGGCAGCTCTTCACCAGTGTCGAAGAGCACCTTTCGAACACGGAAAGTATTATCTTCATGGCCGACGTGATTAGGGAGCGCCAAGTCGCTTACTTCTGGCTTCCAGCAGCAATTGAATCAATCAGCGTTGGTGAGATTGCAAAGCTCGTTCTGTTCAACCTACGAGTTGCAGCGCAGGACTGGAAGAAAAACCACCCGACCGATCGACGACGCATCGTACTTGTAATTGACGAGCTTCAACGGGTTGCCGGCGAGAACTTGCAAGGTATTCTTCAAGATGCTCGTTCGTTTGGCATCAGCGCCATTCTGGCAAATCAAAGTCTGACCGATCTTAAGACCGCCACTGGTTTTGATCTTGCACCGGCAATCATGACGAACACGCGGGTGAAGTTCTTTTTCACTTCGCCTTCGGAACGCGAGTGCTACGTTTATGTCGAGCGGGGGAAGGGGTTCACCGAACCAAAGCCGTTTCCTGGCAAGGGAAACCCGTGGCTAAAAGATCTAGGCCCCGACGACTTCGCCTATCACACTCGCCTTGCCTGGCCGGTCCCACATACTGAGTACCTTAGGAGAGACTCTACTCCCCTACCCACTTGGGATGCGATTCCCGGTGGTGACTATTGGAGGCACCCTGTAGTCGCATCGACTCCAGCGGCTGAAGAGTCTAGCGACATTCTTCCGCACAACTTCACCCTTGTCCGAGATGAGGATTGGTACAAGCAGGTTGCCTCCATCCAGGCGCTCTTTGAAGACTTAGGAGAGGACGACGGGCCGCCGCTACTGTTCCAAGAAGTTAATGGTGGTCTACGACAGGATTCCGACGACTAAACACAGGGCGATTGATAGCTGGCTACGAGGCTTCATACCCCTGCCTGCGCTACACTCTTCCAATCATGGAAACACCACTTCAGCATGTTCCGCGTCCCGGAAGTTCTTCCGGCTCTTCAGAGAACAAATCGGCTTTCGTCGTACAGCGAAACACGCTTACCCTCTACATTAGTTTTGCTGCGATTATTCTCTCCTGTGCCAGCGCTGGTGTGAACCTCTTTACTTTTTATGGCGGAGGGCAGCAGAAAATGGTAAATGAAGCAGATCAGATCCTGCTAAAGGCCCAAGCAAATCGTGTACTTCGGGAGGTTAATCTGAATCCCCAGTCTCACCCAACTCTTCAGGCGGAACTTCGAAAGCTTTACCGCAATCTCCAGTACCACCCATCTGCTGACGCTGCGCTAAGTCTTTACGAACGAGCCGCGTTCTCTGTAGCAGTCGACGCCTATGCCGTTCCTCTAAGCACTGTACAAAGCCAGCGGCTTCAAGCGATACAGTCAGCTAACGGTGTTATGCCAGTTTGGGTAATCAGAAGCAGGAAATACGAGGGGTGTTTTGTGGACCCTTACGAGGAAGGATGCCCATCAGAACTGAGCCTCGAACCAAAGGAAGAGCCAACCCAGAAGTAGCTGGGTCGATGAGTAGAGCTGGGTGTCACAATTACCGGCTTGCCCCACCCCAGCGCGGGACGCTGCCGGAATAAAACGATTACCTCAGGTCCATTAGCAGGAACCTCAGTACATCGCTTCTAGTTTCGAGGCGCTTGCTGCCGTTCACGTATGATCTTCAGCCCCTCTGCCACAGTTTTGGATTCCTCGGCGATTAGATGTTGCTGATTAACTGACGCCCTTACATCAGAGGCCTTTTGCTGCAAACATTTCTCTAAACCCTCAAACTGCGCCACCAGTCTGCGGGTAACAGGACTTGTAGCGGCCTGAAAGATGAGTTCTGATCTTAGCCCTCTCGTCGACAAATACTCTAACCCTCCTTGGCACGCTTCTATTTTCTTACTATCAACTAGACTCCTGAGATCCTGATCCAAGTAGTCTATAAGTCCTTTGTGTAGCTTTTTGCGTATCCCCTCGATTGGTGGGATGAGTATCGGTTCTGGCATAGCGTCCTTTTTTTACCGTTTTCTGAAGGGCTGTCTTAGTTGTTATGCATCATAACGTCTAACTAGTGCCATTCTTACCGGACCGACGCGCAATAAGGTGACCGGCCTTCGTTCTCCGCCTGCCGACTCAGTCGAGCAGGTCCAGACGCGGTCTGAGATAGCTTTTGTTTTAGCTCGGCCTTGTACTGCGCCCAAGGGATATTGGGCTTTTGGCCAGTCGCTACAAATACTACTGCGGCTCCTTTCAGCCTGGGATCGTCCTTAGATGGTGTAACCCTATAGCCCTCTGGTAACCGCATGACCTCGCTATTAGTTAACTGTGAGCCAAACTCCATTGGAATAGCTAAGCTGTGACGTTGCGTGTCGTATAGGCCGGTTTTCCCCTCACGCTTAACCCAGAATAGGCCTCGGCCGGGAGCGCGTAGCTCAGTGGCTTCAACCGTGTCGTATTCGCACGGTACCAACTCCTTGCCCGTTTGATCAATGTAGCATTGCTTTTTACTTCGCGTTACACTCGCTACGCCGTCGTAAAAGGCATAAGCCTCGTCCCATACGGGCGGCAAGACAACCTTGCCAGCTTGATTTACGTACCCCCACTTCCCGGATTGACGAAAGCTTGCTAACTTTTTTGTTGCAGTTATCTGTCCCATTTCTCCCAACTCTTCGAAGCTAAATGGAATCCTCTCGTTACCTCGATAATCAATAAATCCCCACTTGCCTTTATACTTGGCTCGTATCCAGTCGCGATCAAATATCAGGGATGGTAGCTCATCATAAATAGCTGGAAACAGTTCGCCTCCCTTATAATCTATCAATGTCTTCTTGCCATTAATGTCCACAACTATTGCCGGGACAGCAGATACACGAGATGGTGCCTGGACGCAGGTAAAACGTGCCGGGATAGCAGTCTGCCCATGGGCATCTTTAAAGCCCACCTTGTTGTTTTCTATAAACGCCATTGGTTGTTTTGAGACCAACGAGTCCATATATCTTGAACCGTGTTTCCATTCAAACAGCCTCTCTGGAAGATGACTGACACTCTTTGCTGCGGGGACAATTGAGAACAACAACACAGCCAGAAATATCCAGGTTGCACGGCCTTTTATCACGGCTCGCCATAACGCAATTCCTCCCGTAATTAGAAGACAGATATAAGCGGCTAGTGACTTTACGCTGTTTGAGAGACCTACGCCATACAGCGAAACCGCCTCCTGGCTTAGATTCCAACGTATAGCAGCAAGCACGCTAGGATACTTGGCAAACTGCCCCCATCGCCATGCTGCCTCGAGGCTGATACCCTCACTTACAAATGCCGCAAAAAGGAGTGCCATTACCGTGCCAGCGTACACGATAAGGACTCGACGGAAGAGTCGGCTAAGAGATTTTGGCATCCCTTGATTCTAGGGCACCCTTGGTGCTACCTGGTGTCAGGGTATAAGCCACTGCTTAATTAGTTGCACCAACGTAACAAGCTGATACAGCCCTACTACTCCTACTCCCACCAACGATAACCGGAGAATAGCAGTCGCGGGGAGAGGAAGGCCAATGGCTTTCAGGAGAGAGAACACCATTTTTCCCCCATCAAGAGGTGGAACCGGGAAAAGATTGAAAACGGCTATTCCCAAACTGAAAACCGCAAACTGCCAACACATACTACGAATAAATCCCTTCTGAATCATTTCAGAGGCCAACCTCTGAAGGGGCCAGCCACTCTTGTTCTTCGGAGTATAAGGTAATTCAGCACTGGCTTCGAGGACACCTAGGCACATACGGAGGTTATCCCATTTACAAGCACTGGTTTGGGACAACGTGAACAGCCGAGCTTCGCTGAGGGCAAGCGCCGCAGACCCGTCATATGGCACTTTCTCTGTCTTTTCTTTACTTCTATAGCGAAGGCAAAGCAATACATTGTCCTCCGATGGAGCGGCTGTAATCGGCTGATTGCTACTCACTCTCTGAACTAGAAAAAACTGGTCGTCGTTTTTAGCGATTTCGGGATTCTTTAGAGCTGTACGGGTTGCGTACTTGTGAACGTAAAAAAACATTGGATCTTGAGCTTCAATTGCGATAGAAACGCCTACAAAACAGAAGGCAAGAGCCACATTCATAGCGGGGCCGGCGGCGAGAAACAGTATCTGCAGCCAACCGTTTAGTAGGTAGTAATGACGTCTTGGATCCAAAAGCGAATGAAGCTCACTAATCCTTTGTAAAAATATAAGCTTCTGGTCAGAAAATCCTTCCCTCTCGCCCAAACGCCGGATGACCTCGTCTAAAGTATGCTTTTCGGATTCAAGAGCTAGAATATTAGGGTCATCAGCTCCTAGAAAACCAAGGGGTTGGACGAAACCCCAAATTGGAACAAGCCTCCACTCGAAGAGCGTCTCACCGATAGTTACCCCAAGTATCCGCGGACCAAATCCCACAGTGAAGCGCGGGATTGCTATCTTAAAATACCGACCGACAAGATAATGGCCAAGTTCGTGGCCAAAAATCAGTACATTAATGCCGAAGAGTACCGCTATAACACAGTAAACGATTTGCATCCTTTTCCCTCTCGACGGAATGACGAACTACCGCGCTACCTCTCTTGTCGAGTCTTTAAAGCCCCTGCCGGATGTTTTTGGCAGTTGTTACTGAAGTCAGTAGTTTCAGCTCTCTCGTCGGCGAACCGCCTTAACCGCCTCAGTCAGGGCCAGAACGTAATCCTCTTTCTTCGCATTTTGTTTCTGGCAGTGGACGAAGACCCAGTCTTTTGATGTTGCAATCTTTTGGGTAGATTTCGCTACCGGCTTCCCTGCCCTACCAGGAGTTGATGCCTTTACCTGCTCCCGCACCTTTCGAACACTTGCCCCCGAAAGGACGGAAGTCAAAATCTGCCGTTGTGCTTCTTCATCCGTTAGGCGCTGAATGTTGTTGATCAGGCTTTTTCCCCTTCGGGTTCTCTCCTCTTCCGAGTTCCCAATCTGGCTACTTTACTCATCCCACCCGCACTAGGCAGTTGTTCATTCGTCCATGTTCAGTGGTGCTTTAGCCTTGAGTGTTGAGGCTGCAAGATGGAGACCTTAGCGGCTCAGCGAATAGTTGGTCCATAAATAACCGCAAATGGCCCTAAACGGTTTTTGCTAAGGGCGGCCCTACCTTGTTCCCCAACCATCTCTTCTTCAACTCGTATAAAGCATTTACGGGCCGCTGATGCTGTGCACCACCTTGCCGTTCCTCCCTAAAACTAAAGACGTCTTTAGTTTAGGCCTCAAGCTTCCGGGCAGCCTTCAGCGCCTCTGTAAGCGAGAGGACGTAGTCTTCCTTCTTCGCATTTTTCTTTTGGCAGTGAATGATCACCCAGCCTTTGGACGTTGCAATCTTTTGAGTAGAATTGATACTCCCCTTCCCTGCCCCTTTCGCGGCCGGTTTTGAACTCCTTGCTTGTTCCCGAACAGCTCTAACGCTTGCACCCGAGAGAACCTCCTTTAGAAGTTCCCTTTGGGATGCCTCGTCATCAGCCCGTGCGACCTGAAGAACGGATTCGTAAGGAATGACGATACTCGCCCCGCGGATCTCATTCTGAATATCTTCAGGAAGGCTTAGAAGTTTTAGAATCTGCCCTACCCACTGCTCGGTTTTTCCAACCAAAGCCGCGAGATCCCGGTTTGTTTTGATGTCCCCGTTCTCCTCCTTCATCTCCTGAAGGGCCTGGGACAGTTCAAGGGCGCTGAGATTTTCTCGCTGGACGTTACTTACGAGGCTCTTTACGCGGCGAGTTTTCTCCTCTTCCTGATCACCGATAATGACTGATATCTGTTTTAGGCCCGCTTGTTTTGCAGCCCTCCACCGTCTCTCCCCGGTAGTAAGCATGTAGCGGCCGTCATCCATAGGAACAACGGTCGGCGGTTCTACAATACCGACTTTGGCAATCGAGGCTGCAAGTTCGTCAATTCCGCGAAAGGCTTTTCGCTCGTTTCTTGGGTCTGGAACAATTGCTTCTAAATCAACCGTCACCTTACCTCTCCGTGGCATTTTTAATGAGATGTTTGAAGCGGCTCCGCTCTTAACGAGCCCCAGCCGCGAAACTCTTTCTTCGTTCTTTGGTGCAGTGTTCTCGCTCATCCGTTTGCGACCTTACGTTCTGTTTGCCGAATGCTGGCCAAAATTTCTTGCTGAAGAAGCGGGATATCTGACGCTCCCTTCGAGTTTGGCCGGTACGTAAAAATTGAACCGCCGTATCTGTCTACCTGGGCAAGCCAGCCGCAGTCTCGAATTTCTGTCTTTGCAACCGGGATTCCTTCCTCGCTCATGAAATTCAAAATACTCTTTCGCACACCTTGAAGAGTGATTTTGTTCAAGACGTGAAGCATCCGGTAGCTCCCGTCCGATCGAAGCTTCTGAACTAGAGCAAAGAAGTTTGCGTATGAAGCAACCGCCTTTGTGCTTTCAATCGGCACCACAAATACGTCCGTTGGCACGATTGCATTTTCCATCAGCGGAGAAATTTGATTTGGGCAATCAATCACTACATAGTTAAATGCCCCGTTTGGAAGCTGGTCTAAGAACTCTGCTAGGAGCGATTCGTAACCATCCTGTTCCGTCATCGAATGGCTAATACTTTCAAGCGGCTGAGAACCAGGTGCGATCCAAACGTTTTGAATACTGGTCTCTTTAACAATGTCTTGAAGCCGTTCAGCCCTGAGAAAGACCGAAGTCAGGGTTCCCTCGATGCTTAAGCCGTTACTCGCCCGAAGCCAGTCTGAGACCTGGGCCTGAGGGTCCATGTCAATCACCAGAACCTTGTTTCCTCGCGTTCGGCCAAGAGACGCTGCTAGGCTAAGTGCAATTGTGGACTTCCCGCAGCCGCCTTTTGCATTACAGACGGTGATGACCTTCATAGTTCTTCCTGATTAAATGGTTCTTCGTTCAGCTTCTGATCCCAAGCCCAGAAATCAAGCACGTCGTTAGCGAAGCCTGAAATGCGAATGAATGTTTCAAAGCGCTGAAGTCGGTTTTCTCGCGACGTGAACTTTCTTACCGCCGCCTCAACATTAAGTCCGAAGCGGTTCTTTCGAATGGGCTCTAACGATTGTTCCTCTTCAGCAAAGAATTCTTGAAACAGCAAGCTGTTTTCATGCTCATGTCTGCTGAAAATTTTCTCGAGGTATTCCTGGTAAGCACCGGTAGACTTTTCAACGTGAAGCGAGCGAGCTTTTGAAACTTCAGAGTGAAACTTCTCTTCAAGACCAGATTTTAGTCTTCTAAAAAACTCGTCTCCAAACTGACGGATTGCAGGAACTAGGGCAGGGAAGCTCTGCCGCTTTTCGCTGTGCTTCTTTGCCACAAAAGCTCCAAACTCTCGACCGAGCGCTCCGGCATTCTCTACGCTAGGCTCACCGGTCTTAAGCTTTTCAAGAAAGGTTTGTCCCGCGGACGAATCCTGCTCTGAAGGGTCACTTATCGGGGCATCCAAGTTCCCGTGATAGCCGGCGTAAAAGCTTGCAGCAAAGTACTTTCCGGGAGAACTAAAGACGTCTTTAGTTTTTTTAATACCCTCAGGAGCGGGCCAATTTCCTTTGATCGCGGATCGAAGTAGTCCGAGCTTACTCTTAGAAGCAGTTCGGCTTGGAAGTAGCTCCACTTGGGAAAGTATTACCTGTTTTGCCGTTTGGCCTGAAGGGGACCCGGCAGCCGTTGCTTCAGCGATAATTGCCGGGGTTTCCGCTTTCAAGAAGCCTGCTTCAAAGAGAATCTCAACAAGCTCTAAAACAGCAGCAGCGGTTTCCGGGTCAGGGGAGTCTTCAGTGCTGTTGCTGTTAAGAGTTTTAGAGTTAGTATTTTTAGTAATTCTTATAGTGGCTTTTTGGGAGCGTTCTTCGTGTGGCTTTTTGGGAGCGTTCCGTGTGGCCTTTTGGGAGCGTTCAGCCTCATTTTCCGTGAAGCTTTTTGGGAGCGTTCCGGAAAAACTGCCGTGTGGCTTTTTGGGAGCGTTGACTAAATTAGGCTGTGTGGCTTTTTGGGAGCGTTCTGCAATCTCGACCGGAAGCCCGTCGTAGGTATAGGTGTATTCGCTAGTCCACTGAATTCCGTAAACGGTAGCGCTACTTTGTTTTTTCCCTGAGAGGTCAAAGACGCCTCTCTCGATTCGCTCAACGTAGCCTTTCTTTTCCGCTTCATTAAGCGCCCGGACGACGTTTGAGCGTTCAAGGTGCGTTAGCTCAACGAGGTCTCTTAATGCTTTCCTAACGCTAACTTTCCGCTCCCCGCCCTTTCCCCAATCGATGCTGTACCAAAGAAGCGTTCCGACCACCCGGATTACTCTTCGGCTTTCATTTCGAATCAGATAGTCAAAGAAAATGTTCGGGATGTTCTTTCTCCCGATTCTTGTCTGGTCCTCGCGGTCGAGGTACGTCGGTTGAAGGTAGAACCCGTGAAAGTCTTCAAGCCCATCCGTATAGCGGTCTTCATCCCAGGAAAGTTCGTAAGCAGCACTCTGCGAACGAACGCCTTGGCTCTGAATTTTTGCTGCTTGTGTGCAGCGGATGAACTTTCCTTTGAGAGCTTCTTCAATCGCTTCTTGAAGCCTGCTATGGGAGACGCCGGCTGTTGTTTCAAGTTCCCGGTAAGAGACCGTGTGCTGTTCCCGCACCGGCTCTCCTGATTCATCAACCCAACCAAGGGTCTTTCGAAGCATGTACGCAACGAGGCGAATACAGTTAACGGAGGAGTGGGGGATTACGACGGTAAAGAACTGTTTTGGGCAATAGAGGACGTTCGAGCGAAATTCCGGGAAGCCCCGAAAAGGTTTCGTTCGTTGAAAAGGAGTTGAAGTTCCTTGTTCGCTATTAGGCTGCTTTTCCACGCCTCACTTCTTTACTGATTGGGATCTGACTTCCTTTCGACTGGGCCCATTCACGGATGATGCGATTGATGACGTAGCTCCGGTCCCTATCGTCGGTGTTTGCTACCCCATCTAGGTACGCCAACACATCGACATCAAGACTGACGCCCGTTCGGGCTTTTGGTGTTTTTGCCTGCGCCACTAAACCTCCTTCTCCCTCGGTTACTTAAAACAAGTTAAAGCAAAGATGTTTTGTGTTACAGCATAACACAGGATGCGCAAGCCTTTATTTTTGATCAGCTTGAAGGGCAGGGAAGGGAAACTAAAGACGTCTTTAGTTCTGCTCCAAGCGAAACTGGAACAAGTGGCTACAAGAGGACAGGTGCTGCTTTACGATGGGTGTTTGCAGGCGAAAGACTACTAGTGAAAAGTATGAGCGAAACACCTCAAAAAGCTCCGTTTAGAATCAAGGCACATTTCGACATTACGGCAGGAGACTATGGCCCTATTCGGTTTAGAACAGGGACGACGATGAAAGATAGCAGAGAGATTTCACCGCTCTGTAACAAGGATTTGCCTCCGCGAGCTTTTGCAGAGAACCTTCTTGCCTACTTGGCGACAGAGCCACTTCTGAAGCCAGAGGAACTGGAGCTCTGGCCTGAAGAGGTTTTGGAGAAGGTATGCATTGAGTGGTGGAACAACTTCAGGCACGGAAAGCTGGTCTCAATCGACGTTTGCTCCTTAGAAGATTTCCAGTCCGAGATTTGTAAACACCACTCTATGTTTTCTGAGACTGCAAACCTTGCCGCGGTGGCAATGAACGATGCACGTCGACGATTTGAGAACACTGCTTTCTCGATGGCTAAAGCCCTCGCGAGTCAAAGACCCTTTCCAATTTCCAGGGAAACAGAAATGTCGGAGTTGACAAAACGGATGCTGGACTTCCGGGAGAACGCGCTTTTGTCGTTAGCAAAACGGCGGACATCGTTTTTGGCCGAGCTGTTTGATATTGAGGCACTCCGTGAACGCAATCGTACCCTCAGGTTAATCGGAGGGGGAACGCAGTTTTCTGACGTTCTGTCTTTTAAGGGCTCAAACAGTGACCCGTTGGGTACAAAACCGTGGAACCTGGATAAAACGTTAGCCAACTTTCGAGCCCTTGAACAATCCGATACAGTACGTTTTGCGAAGGTTCTCGAAAACATCAACTCCATCAGTGAAAAGTTCCTACCTAGTGTCTCCAAAGTGCAGGCTATCGCAGCACAGATCGATACCTCTTGGATCGATCGGTTAAAACCTGACATGTCAGTCGCCAGTCTTATCGGCTTATCCTCATTAACAGCTGCTGCGAAAATAGTGAACCCGTTTGATAATTCGCCGGTTTCTGCAATTCGATCAGCGTTAGGCGACTGGCGCGATGTAAAAATGCCCTGGCGGATGCTTTCGGATTCAAACCTCCGAGAACAGTTCTATGAGGACCGGGGTTTTGATCCTGGTCTCGTTTACCTACCAGAACCAGCGTTTAGTGAAGCTCTTAGTAATGTCGGCCTAGTCCGTCACCCTACGGAAGAAGAGGAGGTAAGGCCGATTGATGAAGAGGGAATTCTTGTAAGACGTCTCACGGATGTCAGCGGGCTCATTCTTCGGTTTGAGCGAAAACTGCGCATATACATCGACCGGGTAATGAATGATAAATACGGCACGAACTGGGAGAAGGCTCGTTGCCACGGCAATGGGGAAATCTATAAAGGGTGGTTGGTAAAGAGAGACAAGGATATTGCCAGCGGCGTAGAACCCAGTAGGCTGATTCACTATGCAGACTTTACAGAGTATGCTGGACTAATTACAAAAGCCGACAACTGGAATGAAGTCTTTGAGCAGGTGTTTCAGCGGAAGGAGAATATTCGCGAGTCGTTCTTTCGTCTTATGCCAGTCCGAGTATGCACCATGCACGCGCGACCAATTACCAAAACAGAACAGATTTTAGCGAATGCCGAGGTTACAAGGATCTTAAGAGCGATTGGGGAATTCGTCGAAGACGACGACCTAACAATTCAGTAGTTTTAAGCTATCGCTATTGGTGGAGGTAAACGGGCTGCAAGCTTTTCGACGAACGCGCAAACAGGAAGAGCTCAAAAGCTCCTGAGAGGCTTCCTCGCGGGCTTTGTTGATGCGGGCATAGATTGTTGCTGCCTGGCGTCTGATGGGCGCGTAAGGCTCAAAGGGGAAGTGTTTAAACTGGTTTTCCAGCCAATCCTTCGAGCGATTTGAAGCGAGTCCAATAAGTGTATCTCTGATTTCTAGATAGATGCCCTGTTCAATCCTGACGTGGGAGACGAGCGTTGAACCGGCCCCGGATCGACGCCGGCAACTAAGCGAATACCCGGCAAACCGAATCGGAGTGCGACGAACGTCTTTAATCCGGCTACCTTCACCGCCGTTCTCTTCCGCGTCAAAAAAGTTGTGAAGTCCATGTGTAGCTATCAAGACGAAGAATTTTTCAAACCTCAGGTACTGAACGCTTGCTTGGCCCAGGTTCTTCCTTCGATACCGAGCAAACTTCGAAAGCCGAACGTTGTATTTGTCGAGGAGCTTGTTATCGATTGCAGCGGGGTCTTTCCCTTCGGGAACGACTCCTGTGACGTAAAAGAAATATCCGCGTGCGATATAGGCGACGGCCAACTGCTGGATGAATCCTTCGAGGGAAGTTGCAAGAAAACGGTATTCCACGTGACCTCAAGCTGCCGTGCAAAGAACAAAAAACGGAGAGTGTTTGTATGGCACACTCTCCAGAAGCCTTAAACCCTTTTGATGCGGGGTTTTGCGGCCCACTGTGGTTCAGCACTCAAAATCTTTGAACCACGAGTTCGGTAAGCTGCATAGCAACTTGCCGAACAAGAGCGACTTTCGTAACTGGTTCTTTGAACCAGCTCCGAAGCCGCAGGTTTTTCGCTTCTTGCCCCTCCCGTGGCAAAGCGCAAAACGAAGACGCACCTGCGGTGCGCTTAATTCATTAATTTGAGGTTGCCTATACCTAGTGGTAGCGGTCACCCGATCATCACAACCTTTCGAACGATAACCTTCGTTTCCGAAACGAATTCCTTACGGACTTCGCGCTAACCCCAAGCTCAAGACGCAAGGGTGCCGTTACCGCTCGAAACGCAATTTTTGCGGACCACCCCGCCAAGGGTGCTCCGCAAAAACCGCCTTGTGATGCCTGACCAAAGGAACCGGCAGAGAGCCTAAAAGACTCTCCACCGGGTTACGCTGTGGATACGGGTAAACACCCGTCCGCTCTTTCGTCGCTCTGCGCCCAAAAGACGAGCCGCTCGGTTGCCAAACCGAACCAGAGACGAGCTTCGACTACCTTGCCGAAGCATCGCTTCTCTTTCCGAGAACTTCTACTGAAGCGCCACTCCCAGAGTGCAGCTTTTTAATCACCTGTTGACCTCACTGCCATAGAAGCTACTGGTCGAGAGACGGCATTACTGCCAAACCTCAAACCGTTAGCCGCTACTGCAATGACAGGCACCGGAAAACCATTCCGGCCGCTGTCTCCTTCCCGGATTAATGATGATCTACGTCTCAAAGGCTCTACCGTTTTGGAGAGCCTTTCGGTCGGTCACGTTGCTAGGGGATGTGATCCCCAACTGACGCCAGTATGTCTTCGGACTCCCGTCCGAGCATAGTTTCCGCTATCTCTTTTAAGAGACTGCGATTTCAGGGAATCGAATTAAGAAGCACTCCCTTACCCCTCTGTTCGTCAGCTTGTCGCGATTCGGTACCGTCTCCGACCGGACTGACTGGCTTGCCCTTACGGGCTTTTTGGTTGAGCTATTCACGATGCGTTATTTTCGAACGCAACCCGAAAGGAGTCACCCCCTCGGTTCCGCCTCTTACGAGGTCAGAAGCTCCCCATGCCAGACTGGTTGAACAAACCTTACGGGACTTCCACCCGATGCGTTCTTTAGAACGCAGCCACACTCAACTGAGCATTGAATGGTCTGAACCCCCAGTGTGGGATTACCCCGGCTTCGCCGGAATCACCCACTTAAACCACCATGGCCAATTGCCATGCTTTAGGGCAGGGAAGAGGCCGGAAGCCTCGCCCTGCTTACCTGCAAGACAACGGTCTTTCTCCGTCGCCCCCATTCGTCTGGGGTGCGGCAAAGCGCCAATTGGATAGAACGCGGAGATTGCTCCTTCATTGATGAGCTAGTGCTCATGAACAAAGGCCTTTACTTCCGCGAGCCTCCATCGAGCACGGACAAGCATGTCTCCATGCATCCGGCTCTACGGGTACAGCTCCATCTCTTTTCAGAGAGCCCGGCTGGTTAGGCCGAGACCCTTTTGCTCGTTTGGCAACGAGCTACTCCAGATGAGCTGCTCCCACATCCACAGCGTCAGTCACGCGTTTACGCTTCTAGCAGTTAATGTGCAGACTCCATGTCTGCTTGCGGCTATTGACGAGGAGGGCGACGTTCTATTCAGGGCAGGGAAGGGGAAACCTAATTGTGCAACAATCTGTTGCATGAAGCCGTAGCTCAGCGAAAGGAGAAACTAAAGATGTCTTTAGTTCTGTTAGACCTGGACAAAGAAACCTTCAATGAACCAGCCACCCTTTCTCATTCCCCTCAAGGGGACGCCGGGGCAGGGACGGTTCCCCCTACGCCGCCAAACCCGAGCGGCTACCCCCACAAGAGGAGATTTAAAGCGCTCCGCTAAATCCCCCCTTGTGAATCCCCCCGAAAATCAACAACTTTCCACGTCAATTAGCACCAAGCTGAAATCGGCTTTGATGTGGCAAGGTTCTGTCAGTCAGGCATGTTGGAGTTGTTTGGCGTCAGAGTGAATACATCAACTAACACTAAAAAGATCTTGCTTCCAAAGAGCAAGCGGAAGGGGAACTGTTCGAAAAAATGGATTGGTTCAGGAAGAGGACATTCGGCTGCCGAGGATCAATTAAGGAGTTCAAAATGGCAATGAGCGAAGCCGATAGTCCCTAAAACGCATTAGCCCAACGTAAAACGCGAAGTGCCCGGAGGGTGTTCCATCGACTGGGTTCACCGGCAAATTGCCAAAGCAAAAGACTTACGTGCGGAGTTTCCCCACATGAAGGGCCTCTGGCGGACCAACCTTATTTATATGAGGGCTCTTGCCGAAGCCTGGCCGGGAGAGCCAAATGTCCAACAGGTTGTTGGACAATTTCAAAGTTGTTGATATGGCGGGACTGCTACGATAGCCCCGGGGTGAACTGAGGCCTTTTCAGCCGTTTGTGCGCTTTGCGCCAAACATGACGATCCCTGGGCAGAGTGCAAATTATGGCCGAAGATCCATCAGAAAGCGAGATCCTTCTCTATACAACCCCAAATGGAGGGGTCCGGGTGGAGGTGTTCTATCAGACAGAAACCTTCTGGTTGAGCCAGCGACGGATGGCGGAACTCTTCGGTGTCGAGGTAAATACCATCAACTATCACTGTAAAGAGATCTTTGCTTCTAAGGAGTTAGCGGAGGAGGGAACTATTCGAAAAATTCGAATAGTTCAAAAGGAGGGCGGCCGGGACGTGACCCGTGAGGTGGACTTTTACAGCCTGGACATGGTGATCGCAGTCGGTTACAGGGTTAACAGTTTCCAAGCGACCCAGTTCCGAATCTGGGCGACCAAGACCCTTAGAGAGTTCATGGTGAAAGGCTTCGTTTTGGACGATGAGCGACTAAAGCAGGGCAAGCAGTTTGGAGCGGACTACTTCGAGGAACTGCTTCAGCGGATCCGGGCAATTCGCGCAAGTGAGCGGCGCTTTTATCTCAAGATCACGGACATCTACGAGCAATGCAGCACCGATTACGATGCAGACGCCGAAATCACGCAAACGTTTTTTAAGACCGTTCAGAACAAATTACATTGGGCTATCACCGGGAAGACCGCCGCAGAGATCGTTGCGGAACGTGCCGATTCGTCGAAGCCAAACATGGGCCTGACTACCTGGAAAACAGCCTCTGAAGGCCGAATCAGAAAATCTGACGTGACTGTCGCAAAAAACTACCTGGAAGAGAAGGAACTTCGAGAGTTGGAACGGATTGTGTCCATGTATCTTGACTTTGCAGAACTTCAGGCCACGCGCCGCGTGCCGATGCGAATGACCGAATGGATTGGTCGGCTAGACGCATTTCTTCAGTTCAACGAATACGAAATCCTAACAAATGCTGGGAGGATTTCTCATGAAGTTGCAAAGACATTGGCAGAAGGTGAATACGAGAAGTACCGCCTGACCGAAGATCGGAATTACGTCAGCGACTTTGAGAAAGAAGTCAAAAAGCTCGGGGGAATCGAACCCTCTGGGCGCACTGGACATAAGAAGCCCGAGTGAACGTCGCCAACCAACAACCCGAACCCGGCCTGGCACTTAGTCACAAGAACTGAACACCCCATTCATCCCAATCCGAGCCTGATAAAGAACACGCTTCGACACGTCCCCGAATCTGATCACTATAGATCGTTGTGGGCCATATCCTACTGTCTCCCTGACCCGATCCAGCGATATTTACGTTTCCAAAATACTCTGCAAGATTGCGCAGTTCTGGATCTCTCCAGGCGAGTTTCCGGCTTAGGTAAAAGAGGAATGCCCCAATTGGAGAAAACTGATCTACTTGATTGCTGACAACGGCCGTATTGCCTATAAAGCCACTCGATGCCGCTCCATCAGCTCCATATTTCGGTTCGAACACGGCCCACTCCTTAATGAACTTCGGGCTGGCGAAGGTCACCCGAGTAGAGGACCAGGTGCCCAGATCAGCGACACACAACAAATCCAAATGTTCCCGTGGGTGTTTTACATTTCGAAGATCTTCCTCACGGAGCTTTGATTCGATGTTGTTTTCCGGTGTAGATCCTTCATTCTTCCAGGAGTGCGAATGCGCCAAAAGTCCATAGACGATCGGGGAGTGTAGTTCTTGATACGGGGTGCCCAGTTGGCTGGGATACAAGCTCTTTATGTTGGTGCAGTTCTCGACCGCCTCTTTTACATGGGAAGCCTTCAACGTTACCTTGCATTCAAACGCGGCTGCAACACCCGCTGCGAGGTACAGCTTTTTGTTGAGAAGCGCTCGAGGATATGTGCCCCGTAAGATAACAACGTCTATTTGAGGGCTGGTTTTTCCTTGTTGGCTGATGATCCTGCCCTTTGTCACAACGTGATAGGACTGCGGCAACCATTCACGCAAAACGTGTGCCCAATTCTCTTCGCCTTGGTCACCGGCTGTTCCTGGATCTTCCGTGGCACGCTTCTGGATACGGGTGTATTCCGAAGCCATTTCGTTGCTCGTCTGCTGAAGAAAATCTAACAGGTCGTGCGACTTATCAGAGGGGTCAGCCATTTGAGCAATCATATCTTCCCGCGCTAGGGAGTTCAGCTTGCTCGATCAACTGAAGACCCTTTCACGCCATCGCTGCCAGCACTTGTGCTTTTTGTTCCGCCGCCAGCGAGCCTCTTGATATCCGATGTCATGATTGCAGTAACCGCAACTGAGACTACCCTTATCATGAACACCAAACGGGAACTGAACATAATGATCGCCTCGCCCGGCGACGTGGCGACGGAGCGACAGGCTGTCCGCGCAACCATAGCTCGGTTAAATGGAGTTCTAGCGGACCGGCTCGGCTTTGTGATCCAGCTTAGAAGTTGGGAGACCGATGTATACCCCGGGTTTCATCCAGAAGGGCCACAAGGTCTAATAGATTCGAAGCTTCACATCGAAGATTACGATGCAGTGATTGTCGTGATGTGGTGCCGGTTTGGCACTCCGACCCATGAGTCTCAATCCGGCACAGAGCATGAGTTCAAGAGAGCTTTCCAAGCGTGGGAAAAAAACGGAACGCCACAGATTTTCTGTTACTTCAACAGCGCGCCTTGTAATCCAAGAACCAAGGATGAAATCGTCCAGCTCGGGCAAGTGTTGCAATTCAAGGAAGGCTTTCCTAAACCTGGTATGTGGAGCGAGTATAACGGACCTACCGACTTTACGCGCGTAATTGATGATGATTTGACCAATTTCCTGCTAGATGTCTGGCAACATTCGAAATCCGCAACGACGGACGAAGGCTTGCCTCGATCCAGTTTTTTACCGGCTGCTCTTTTAGCGTTACAAGGGCCGCTCGGCAGCTATCTTGAACTGTTGTTTAGTATGTACAAAGCCGCAGCCCCAATCCAACAGACTTTTGGGTCTGTACACGCTTTTCTTTCTAGTCCATCCTTTTCTCAAGAGCTGCGTTTTCTAGACTTTTCCAAGCCAGCCCCCGTCACCTCTCCGCTATCCTGGGGCCAGTGGGTAGGATCTCAGCACCATAAATTTTTAGAGGCGATTGATCGCGTCATGAACAGGTACGCTCATTCCCTTCCGCCCGATCTCGCGTATTCCATTGAACACCTGAGCAAGTCTATGGTCACCTCAATTGTGTACCAACTCGCAGTAAATGGCGCGGAAGTTCACCCATGCTGGCTTTATAACGCGAGTGACGTAATTTCAAAAGATGCTGGCGTGCTGGAGGAGGTGATAGCCAAGTACAATACTGCGGCTGATCCCGAGAACCAAATTCTTTTAGAGGAGCAGCAGCTATGGCGCTCAGACATCGCCCCCGGTGTAGGAAGCGGCCGCTTTGCAGGTCCAATTTAACCGGCGACCTCCTCTTTTCTCTCCGATGCTCCGCCCGAATCGAGGTCGCACACGGGCGAAATGGTCCGTAGACCCAGCGCGGGTTGGGAAGCTAAAGACATCTTTAGTTCGTTGCCGCATGCCTATATGGAGAGTGATATCAGAACTAGATGGCAGGCGATAAAACAAAATAGGTGAGCCTAAAGTTAGTGACGGAGCCACAGCACTATTCATTTTTCTTGGATCCCCAAAAGTGCTTGTCTAGAACGATTAGAGTGGATGGTGAAAATGTGGACGGTTGACCATAATGACCTTACTATGCTGCGGGGCGGCGGCGGCGCACCATTTACGGGATTCGTTGACGCCCTTATCCGCGCGACTGGATATTGTTGCGGTGTAGGAGAAGCCCGCATCTTAACCTCGTTGCGCGTCAACATCTCTGATGGCGGAGTTGATACTGAGGTGCAGGTTGGGATGCAAAGTGACCCGACAGGTTATCTCCTGGAACGGACTTGCTGGCAATACAAGGCCCGGCTGTTTAGAGACGTTTCAAATTCGCAACTTATTGACGAGGTGAACAAACCCTATGCCAAAAAGCTGATCACGGAGGGCTATGCCTATCGACTCGCGATCTGTGACGACATGCCACCTGAGAAACAGAAAGAATGGGCAGGGGTTCTTACAGAGCACGCTCGGAGAATAAATCCGGAGTCTCCGTTAGTGTGTGTGGTGACGGCCTCACAGTTAGCTTCTTGGGCAAATCGCTATCCAGCAGTCCTCGCAGCTCACTTTAAGGTCACTTTCAACCGTGTCCTTTTCTTTGATGCGTGGTCACGAAACATTACCAGAGTCACCCCAACATTTGTTCCTTTGGAGGCGTGGACCGGCAAGACAGCGTTACTTAGAGGCCACATCGATTTCGGACAGCCAACCCGCCGGGTTACCCTTCCTTTGCAGGGAATGGCCGGGGTAGGGAAGACAAGACTTGTGTATGAAGTAATCCGTGGTCTAAACGGCGCTGGACACCTGGTGTTGTATACGAAAGATGATGACGCCGAAAACGTGGCGAGATCATTAGCCAACGACCAGAAGACTCGATGCATTTTGGTAGCTGACGAATGTACTGTTACGTCTCGTTTAAACATTGGCAAACTTCTTAACGGCCATAGTGAGCGTGTTCGAGTTATTTGCATTGACAATTCTGGTGAACGACCGATTGGAGAAGACGGAGAGCTGCGTTTGGAGGAATTGTCCTCAGCAAGCGTCGAGCAGGTGTTAGCAGAAAACTTTCCCCTTGTTTCGTCAGATCGACGCCGCGCCTACGCCCAGCTTTCTGGCGGCTACATTAGGTTCGCGGCGGACTTGTGCGACAACGACCCGGAGATTAGATCTAGGGGAGATTTAGGACCTGGTCTAGCTACCGTACAGGATTATTACTTGGATCGCTTCCGAGACGAGAAGGCCCGGAGTGCTATAGAAGCGTTGTCTCTTCTCTCAAAGGTAGGGTTTGGCGAGGGTGTTTCCGACGAGCTTGAAGCTTTATGTGAATTGACAGGTCACGTGCCGCAACATGTTCGTGAAACGGCCGCTGCGCTAACCGATACCCCTGGCTTTGTCGCGCGAACAACCCGTTATTACTACATAACACCTGAAATCATAGCGCGCATCGCATTCGAGAATGCCTGGCGTAGGTGGATCAGAGATGATCCAGATTCTTTTCTTCGTAAGATTCCACCATTGCTCTTGCCCGCTTTTCAGGCCCGGGTTGCAAGCAGCGCCTCTTCAGAGGTTCGAGCCCGCACGGGCACCTTTTTTTGGACATCTGTAACGAATTTAAGATCACTGGATTTAGCAGACGAGGAAGTCGTTGATCGACTGGCGGTGTTAATCAACACGGATCCAGATCGCTATTTTCCCCGCTTAGTAACGCTGGTTAACGAGGCGGAAATAGCGGAACTGTTCGAGACCAAAGGTGGTTTAGGACGGCATGGTAGCCGAAGACGACTAGTATGGACGGCAGAACGACTGGCGGCCATTCCTAAATATTTTCCGCAGAGCGAGCAAATACTCCGTCGCCTAGCGTTAGCAGAAACTGAGAAATCAATCGGGAACAATGCAACGGGAGTATGGAAAGAGTTGTTCAGGATTCAACTGTCCGGCTCTGCAACGCCTTTCGCTGAACGCATCGAACTTCTCGAAAGAGTGCTTAGGTCCAATGATGAAGCAGAAAGGCGTCTCGCACTTGGCGCGCTTGAAGAAACGTTGAACTCGCACGGAACAAAAGTCGTCGGCCCTGCTATTGTAGCGGGCCAACTTGTACCACCGGATTGGAGACCTCGAGATTTTGAGGAATTCCAGAACTGTTTAAAATCGGTCCTATCGCTTTTCGAGCAGGTTCTCGAAGAGGCGACTACTGAGAGTTGCAAAAAGACCTGGCAAGTGATTTCGAAATATCTTCGTTATTTGTTGTCGAATGAAATGTTCCCCACCCTCAGAGAGATGACTCAACGCCACCCGGTTCCGGATGTCCATCTTCCGAACTTACTCGAATCCTTAGAGGACTTTCTTCAATATGAGTGCGGAAACGCGGGGAGCGCTGCGGAATACCCGCCATGCCTCGCTGCACTTGAGTGGTTACAAATGCTTACGCCGAGAGAGTTTCTAGGGAAAATGAAGGCAATTGTCGGCAAAGCGCCGTGGCATCATTCTTTGCGAGAAGGCGTTGCCCCAGGTCTTCCCCCGGAGATTATTCACCTCGCTGAAGAAATGTCGCTCGATTTCAATACTTTTGAGCAGGCGTTGCCCTATCTCAATTCTCCAGAAGCAGCAAGCGCCTCTCTAGTTGGTGAGGCGCTTGCAAGTCTAGGTAACGGTGTTGTGTACATGGAGCGAATATTTGACGCTGCGTCAGCAAGTGGCTCCAGTGCGCTAGCCTGCGGGTATATTGATCGGTTACTAACTATCTCCTCTGCTCCGTCAGAACAATTCAATATCTTACTCGACCGTCTCGAAGGGGAAGCCCCCGAAATAGCGTATAGGGTGGCCCTTTCAGCCCCTGAGCATAGCCGCGCACTGGAACGTACCCTTCGGCTCATAGCGAGGCAAAGGTTGTCCATTTATGCACTTCGAAATTTTGTCCCAGGGGTGCTCTTTGATCGAATGACGCCGGCGGACGTAGTGACCGTTTTAAAGTTACTGATTGGAGCTGGAGATCTTCACAGCATTGAGATAGCTGTTCGATTCGTCGGCACTGCCGTGCATAAAAACAGGCCATTTGACGCCGAGGAGCGACAAACAATGTGGCAGGTGTTAGAAGCTAGTGCACCGGTTGACGATAGGGCGGATTACTGGTGGTCGAAAGCTCTTCAAACGTTTTCACTCGAAGATCCAGACGAAGCGTGCAGAGTAGCGATCATAGGTCTGACAGGCGAGGATTATGAAAAACGAAATCACTCCTGGAATATTCTTTCTTCTTTGGCAACGACGCATTCTGTTCTGGTTCTGGAACGAATCGGTATAGTGTTGTTGGACGAAACACTGGGTTGGCGGCTTCAAATGGGTAAGTACACGGGTCTGTTTCAGATTCTGCCTTTGGAAGCGGTAAAACAGTGGTTGACTGATACAGGCATTGAAGGAGCAAGGGCAGTTGCCACATTTTTGCTCTCGCCCTCTGTTAATGCCAGTCAAGAACCGACCGTACATCCTCTTACAGAGTACGTTCTTACAAACTGGGGCGATGACGAGTCTGTCTTTGAGCGCTTTGTAGTCGCGACTCACCGGTTTCAGATGTATTCAGGGGATATTGCTGAGACCCACCAAACAGAGGCAGACAGAGCACGTGTGTTTCAAACACATTCGCTATCTGCAATTCGACGATGGGCAGACCATGAAGTTGTTCGTGGCGAAACACAGGCCCGCCTTTGGAGAATCCGAAACGAGGAACGGTTCCTGGGGTGATCACGCTAGTGTAGCCGTGAGGTTTACTGCTTTAAGGGTGCTTGGATCTTTTCGTTACTTCACTTCATATGACAATACGCTCTACCTCATCGAGCGAGACTTCATCATCTCGCCGATCATAAAGGCCGGTGGTTCGAGCTGATTCGTGCCCAGCAATTTGCTGCGCCACTTCAACGCGGCCGCCGTTCTTCAGATACGTTGTAATGCCGGTAGCGCGAAACGAGTGATTGCAAGTTGTAGCGGAAAGACCAGCCGCTAAAGCCCGCCGCTTCACCATGCGAAGCGCGTCAGTTCTGTTCATCGGTCGATCAGAAAGCAGAAGCTTCCGGTCGATCGTGCGAAAGAGCGGAGACTTCTTTTGTTCCCAGATTCGGGCCGCTTCAACGTAAGCATCCATGTAAGCTTCGGCATTATGATGGGCGACTACCTCATTATGCTTTCCACCCTTTTCCATGAAGCGAAAGCGCCAGCGTTTCCCGGCTTGGAAATAATCTTCTACACGCATCGAGGCCGCTGCCGAAATTCTCGCAAACGTGTAAACCATCAAGCCGATGAGCGCTCGATCGCGGAGTCCGATGATGGTGTCGGTTTCAATCGAGTCGAGAAGTTGCCTTGTTTCTTCGGCGGTAAGGACAGGAGTCTTTCCGCGCTTGATGCTGTACTTTGGCCCACGAACTGAACTTGCGGGGTTCATCCGAACGATGCCGCCGGTGACCAAATAATCAAAGAGCATTCGTATCGCGGCTAAATGCTGTTTCACCGACGGCTTCGAGTAGCCGCGTTCTTTGTCCAGAAGCTCGATATAGCCAGCGACAATTACCGGATTCAAATCTGCGAGCTGAAGCCCGCGCTCTTCGCACCAGATGCAGAAGTCGCGAAGCGCCCGGCCGTAGGAAACCCGTGTATTGTGATTCCGGATGTTCGCCGTAAAAAATTCTACAAACCGGAACGACGCGCGATCGCCGGCAGCGGCGATGATGCTCGGAATGCTACTGAATCCAAGAGTGTGAAGTTTCCGTTCTTCCGGCGCCGGAATAATCTCGCTCATAAGTTTTTCTGGGGCCAACGAAGACGAGAGCGTTCCGGGTTCAGATCGATCATGCTCCCTGAGTCGGTGTCCACGTAGAACCAGGGCCACTGACCATTTTGATAATTCCATTCATACCGGCCAAGAGCCCAGGAGCCATCGTCGAGCAGAATTTCCAGCAAGTCGCCGGCATGAACCGGCTCACCTGCCAGGTAGTAGCGGAGCCCGCTAGGTTCTTTTCGTAATTCCAGCAGTTCATCCACCTTGGTTTGAAGCCCCATATATTTTTCCAAACGTATTTGCTAGATCTCTTCCCGCGGCCTTCAACCCAAAAGGAACTAACCATTCCTCCATAGAAATCAACCCGGGTTGAGGTGGATTGATTACCAAGTCTGCCTCTTGGAGGCCGCTCTTCGTTCCAGCTTACTATGTATCATAACGTCCTTTATGATGCATAGAGAAATATGGAAAGGGGGAGCCAAACTTCTTTACCTCCGACAGCCTCGTTTTTTTATAATGCACAACTGTGCACTAACATAGTAAAGAATAGAAGACTCCTGACGTGCCTGCTAAACCTCAATGGCTGCTACGAGTTCCAGAAATTCTTGAAGACCTTGGTGCGCTTGATACGACGGTTCTGGACCGCCCCGTTATCGAGAAGCTCTTTGGCGTTCAGCGTCGTCAAGCTATTAATTTGCTTTCCCATTTCGGCGGCTACCAAACCGGCAAGACTTTTCTCATCGGCCGCGAGCAACTCATCTCTCGCCTGGAGGAAATCCACGCCGGCGAAGATTATCGTTTTGAACGTGAGCGCCGGGTGCGGCTGCTTGAAGACCTGGAGCGGCATCAGAAACTTGCCCGCGGCCGGAAAGTTCGGATTGCAACGGCGCCGGATGTGCACTCCCGCGCGATGAAGGATCTGCCGGCGGGAATCCATTTAAAACCGGGCGAGCTTCGCATCGAGTTTTTTGGAACCGAGGATTTGCTGCGGCATCTCTACGAACTCTCCCAAGCAATCGTGAACGACTACGGCCGCTTTCAGAAAGCTGTTGAGGAGTAAACCGAACAACTCTCACCCCATTCTTCCGCTTCACCACCATTACCGATCTGCTCGAGCAGAGCGTCCCGCTCAAGGACGTGCAGCGCCTGGCCGGGTATTCGGACCCGCGTACAACGCGGCTTTATGATCGACGGCACCGAGAGATCACGCGCAACATGGGGACAGTTCAAGAAAGGGAAATTTACGTACGCTAAGGACCGGGCGACGGGA